>JAIVHD010000064.1 GCA_020201235.1 Lysobacteraceae bacterium | reverse complement strand
TCCTACTGCAACGCCGCAAGGCCTCGAATCTGCGGCGTTTCGCTCGGTCGTACATCCGCACCGGACAGACGAGTACGCCTACGGTGCGGATCGTCGCGAAAAACCCCATCTACGGCACCTGACAGCGTCTCGCGACGCAGGGATGGTGACTACGCCAGGTTGACACAGGGCCCGGGGCCACCGCAGTAGACCGGGTGGAGAACAAGCCGGGCTCAGACGGCTTCAGGTTTTCTTCGGCGCGAGCATCATGACCATCTGGCGACCTTCCATTCGGGGATACTGCTCGACCGTGACTTCGCCCTCCATGTCTTGCTCCACACGCTTGAGAAGATCACGCCCCAGCTCCTGGTGCGCCATTTCGCGACCCCGGAATCGCAACGTCACCTTAGCCTTGTTGCCTTCTTCGATAAACCGCCTCAGGTTGCGCATCTTGACATCGTAGTCGTGCGCATCGGTTGCCGGTCGGAATTTGATTTCCTTAACCTGAATTTGCTTCTGCTTTTTGCGCTGCACCTGGGATTTCTTGGATTCTTCGAACCTGAATTTCCCCCAATCCATGATTCGGCAAACCGGCGGATCGGCCTGCGGCGCGATCTCGACCAGATCCATTCCATGTTCTTCGGCCAAGGCAATTGCATCGGTCCGCGAACGGATGCCGATCTGATCGCCTTCGGGCCCTACGACCCGAACCTTGGACGCAGTGATATCTTCGTTGCGTCGGGTCTTCTTATCAGTTGCGATGTGAAAGTCTCCTTATTTGAAAAATCAAGCTCCGGCCTCAGTTCGTCCGCGCCGCGCTTCCCACTGGCCGAGACGATCCGCAAAGGCATCCAGCCGCATCGATCCCAGATCGGTACCATCGCGCTGCCTTACAGCCAGCGTACCCTCGCTCATCTCGCGATCGCCGACAATCAGCAGGAACGGAACCTTTGCAAGGGTCTGTTCCCGGATTTTAAAACCAATCTTTTCATTCCTCAAGTCGCATTCTGCACGAAATCCGAGTTCAGACAACCGTTTTGCGGCAGAATGCGCATAATCGGCCTGCGCATCGGTGATATTGAGCACCTGGACCTGCACAGGTGCCAGCCAGACCGGAAAATTGCCGGCATAGTGCTCGATCAAAACGCCAATGAACCGCTCGACCGAACCGAGAATCGCACGGTGCAGCATGACCGGCACCTGCTTTTCACCGTGCTCGTCGATATAGGTCGCACCCAGCAGACCCGGCATCGAGAAATCCACCTGCATTGTCCCGCACTGCCATACCCGGCCAATGCAGTCGGTTAGCGAGAACTCGATCTTGGGTCCATAGAATGCGCCTTCTCCGGGCTGAATGCGGTACTCCACGCCTGCCGATTCAAGGGCTTCCTTCAAAGCCGTCTCGGCACGGTCCCAGGCGTCGTCGGAACCAACCCGCTGTTCAGGCCGGGTTGACAGCCGCACCTGGATGTCCTCGAATCCGAAATCGCGATAGACATCGAAGACCATCTCGTTGAAGGACCGCACTTCATCGGCCATCTGGTCCGGCGTGCAGAAAATATGCGCATCGTCCTGCACGAAGTTGCGCACACGCATCAATCCATGCAGCGACCCGGACGGCTCATTGCGGTGACAAGAACCAAATTCCGCCATGCGCAGCGGAAGTTCACGGTAGCTGCGCAAACCCTGGTTAAAGATCTGGACGTGGCAGGGGCAATTCATCGGCTTGATCGCATAGGTCCGATCCTCCGACGCCGTGATGAACATGTTGTCCTTGAAATGATCCCAATGGCCTGATTTTTGCCACAGACCGAGATCCAGAACTTCCGGGGTATGCACTTCCTGGTAGTCGGCTTTGACCAGTCGCTCACGGATGTATTCCTGGACCAGGCGATAAATGCGCCAGCCATGATCGTGCCAGAACACCATGCCGGGGGCTTCGGCCTGGGTATGGAACAGGCCCAGTTGCCGGCCGATGCGCCGATGGTCACGCTTCTCGGCTTCTTCAAGGCGCTTGAGATGAGCTTTGAGCTGCTTTTTGTCCCCCCAGGCTGTTCCGTAAATCCGCTGAAGCATTTCGTTGTTGGAATCGCCACGCCAGTAAGCGCCGGCCAGCTTGGTCAGCTTAAGCGCACCCAGCTTGCCGGTCGATGGCACATGCGGGCCGCGGCACAAGTCGATGAAATCGCCCTGGCGGTAAAGAGACAGCGTCTGATCGGCCGGAATGTCGGCGATGATCTCGGCTTTGTACTCCTCGCCCTGCGCGCGGAAAAACGCGATCGCCTCGTCGCGCGGCAGCTCGCTGCGCTGGACCGGCAGGTCCTCCTCGACGATTCGCTGCATTTCCTTTTCGATTGCCTCGAGATCGTCCGGGTGAAAGGCCTTCTCGCGGGCGAAATCGTAATAAAACCCGTGCTCGATGGTCGGGCCGATCGTAACCTGGGTCTCCGGGTACAGCCGCTGGACCGCTTGCGCCATCAGGTGCGCGGTCGAATGACGGATGACTTCCACGCCCTCGTCATCGCGGGTCGTGATGATGCGCAGCTCGCCATCCTGCTCGATCCGGTAGCCGACATCGACCAGCCTGCCGTTGAACTCACCGGCCAGCGCCGCCTTGGCCAGGCCCGGCCCGATATCGGCCGCAACCTCTTGCACCGTCACCGGCTCGGGGAAGGATTTCCGACTTCCGTCGGGAAGCATAATTTCAGGCATGAATATTTCGCGATTTCACAAGATTGACTTCGAACCAGCAATTGTACCCGCACCAGCCGCATGCCGCGCCTGAAAATGGACGTATACGAATTGGGTATATGAGGATTTCGAGCACCGCACGGCGAAGCCTGGCGCGTGCCGCAGAGTCCCGTACGACCCCGACGGCGAATTTTCTTCTCAGGCTTTCCCGGGTGCGTGCCAGGCTCCGTCGCGCGGCGCGCAGAAACCGCAGTATACGAATTGGGTATATGAGGATTTCGAGCACCGCACGGCGGAGCTTGGCGCGTGCCCGGGGAAGTCTGAGGAGAAAATTCTGGTGGGCGATACTGGATTCGAACCAGTGACCTCTGCCATGTCAAGGCAGCGCTCTAACCAACTGAGCTAATCGCCCAACGTCAAGCGCGAAAGTATATCACCGGAAAATCGCCGTGTGTTTATATTCATTGAACCGGGCAGCCACGCGGCGGTCGATTTCGCGGCCTCACGCGGCGGCGGACAGACGAATTGCTCGCTATACTTTATCGCCATGCCAGAGCTCTCACCCGCCCAGCCCCGCCCATTTATTCACCTCCGGGTGCATTCGCAATACAGCCTGGAAGACGGGCTGTCCAAGCCGGCGGCTCTGGTCTCCAGGGCCTGCGACTTGGGCATGCCGGCGATTGCCATCACCGACTGGCACAATCTGTTCGGGCTGGTCAAGTTCTATCGCGAAGCACGCAAAAAAGGCATTAAACCGTTGATCGGGGCCGATCTGCGCATGACCAATCCGGCCCTGGAAACGGAATGCTCGGTCGTCACGCTGTTGGTCCAGAGCGATCGCGGCTATCTGAATCTATGCCGGCTGATTTCGAGGAGTTTCATCGAGGGTCGTATCCAGGGTCAGCCCCGAATCCGCGGCGACTGGCTAGACTCCTGTAATCAGGGCCTGATCGCGCTTTGTGGCTGGGCCTCCAATATCGGGCAGGCCATCAACGGCGGGCACGCCGAGGAAGCGCGCCGTCGGCTGCTCATGTGGACCTCATTTTTCCCCGACCGCTTGTACCTGGAACTGCAACGAACCGGCCGGCCGCAAGAGCAGAATGCCGAAAACGGCTTGTTGGCGCTGGCGGCCGATCATTCGATTCCGATCGTTGCGACCAACGACGCCCGATTTTCGACGCCAGATCAATTCCAGGCCCACGAGGCTCGCGTCTGTATCCACCAAAGCCGCCTGCTCGACGACAACCACCGCCCCAGAGATTTCGTGCCGGAACAGTATCTGAAATCTCCGGCCCAGATGAGCGAACTATTTGCCGACCTGCCGGTGGCGCTGGACAACACGGTCGAACTGGCCAAGCGCCTGAATTTCAGCCTGCAGCTCGGCCAATACACACTGCCCGAATTTCCCGTTCCCGAAGGACAGACGGCCGACGATTTCCTGAAACGCAAATGCATCGAGGGCCTGGATCGTCGACTGCAACGCTATGGCACCGCTCCCGACCGAAGCGCGCAGGACTACCGCGAGCGTGCCGAGCGCGAACTCGGCGTCATTGTGTCCATGGGTTTTTCGGGGTATTTCCTGATTGTTGCCGATTTCATCGCCTGGGCCCGCAACAACGATGTTCCGGTTGGCCCCGGACGCGGCTCGGGCGCCGGTTCGCTGGTTGCCTGGTGCATCGGCATTACCGATCCGGACCCGCTTCGCTACGATTTGCTGTTCGAGCGCTTCCTCAACCCCGAACGAATTTCGATGCCGGATTTCGATATCGATTTCTGCGTCGAAGGCCGCGATCGCGTCATCGACTATGTCGCCGAACACTACGGCCGCGACCGGGTTAGCCAGATCATCACCTACGGCACGCTGGCGGCCAAAGCCGCGGTTCGCGACTGCGGTCGGGTGCTGGGCTACAACTACGGGCTGGTCGACTCGATCGCCAAGCTGATTCCACTTGAGCTCGATATCACGCTGAAAAAGGCTCTGGAAAAAGAGCCCGAACTCGCAAAACGCCACGAAACCGAGGACGATACCCGCAGCATTCTCGACCTGGCGATGCAGCTGGAAGGCGTGGCGCGCAACGCTGGCAAGCATGCCGGCGGGGTCGTCATCGCGCCCGGACCGCTCACCGATTACGCACCGCTGTATACCGACCCGCGCACCGGCTCGGTCGTCACCCAGTTCGACAAGAACGACGTCGAGG
>JAIVHD010000285.1:4994-9143 GCA_020201235.1 Lysobacteraceae bacterium | reverse complement strand
GTGCCCGCCCGAAGGTGCGAGACAGCGCGGCGGCCGCCATCCAGCCGGCGGTACCGCCGCCGACGATGACCACTTTCTTGAGGTTGCTCACGGCTTAGATCTCGTTCAGTCGGCAATAAAGGACCATTAGCGGTTCAACCGGTTTCTCAGCATCATGCGCCATTGCCGGGCGCTATCCTCGTCCAGCCCGCCGAGCACGCCCCGGCTTTGCGGCGGAATATGGCTCAAACCATCCTCGGGCGGGTCGAACACGTAATGATCGAGCATCAGGCGCCAAGCGTCGCGCTGGCGCTTCGGCAAGTCGCGCAGATTCATCAGCGCATGCATCAGCACGTCCCCCGGGGCGCCCATCCAGCCGGGCAGGTCGCGCCACCAATGGTTGATCAGGATATTGAACGGGGCCAGCGCATTGACCTGGTGCCACCACATGCTCGGGATATAAATGGCGTCTCCGGGATGGAGTTGTGCCCACTGGCCTTGTTCGAGCGCCTCGGCATATCGCGGGAATCGGTCAAAATCCGGATCTTCCGGATCGACCAGGCTGACTTGTTGTCCGGCTGGTGTCAGATCGATCGGGCCCAGGTAGAGATTAGCGAGTTGTTCGGGCGCAAAAAGAGTAAATTGCCGCGTGCCGGCGCAAACGCAGGCAATGTTGTCCATGATGTCGTGATGTGCGGCGACTTTTGATCGATTGCCGATCCAGATGCGCACGCTGGTTGGCAAGCCGTCGGCGGACAGGCTGTTGTCTGTCTTGATGCCGGGCAGGCAATAATCCAGCGCCATCGATCCCATGTAAACGCCGGGGGCGTCCGGCAGCTCGTTGGCCTGCCGGATCCGGGACAGTACTTCATCGAGGCTGACCCTGACCTGCTGAAATTCCAGCGCGGAGAGGTCGTCGTTGTAAAAGATCCGGCCATCGTTTTCCGATTCGTTCAGGAAGGCCGTGACCGGCGCTCCTTCGTAATGCGACAGCAGGTAGCGCTCCGCTTCGGCAGGATCTTCGGCGAGCCTGACCAGCGGCCAATGCGAGCAAAGGCCGCGAAATACCAGCGGTTCGGGATTGCCGTTTGCGGCGCGCAGGACATCGGCGGCATTGGCCCCCTCGATTTCCTCAATGTTATTGCGAGCCCGCGTCATGAAGCCGTGGCCACCAGGGTTCGGTTCTTGCGCTTGATCAACGACTCGAGGTTGAGCTGGGAGGCCAGCATCATGAATACATGATGAAGGTAGCCCCTCTTGTTGAGTAATTCCAGCGCAGTTCCAGCGAGCGCAGCAAGTCGCGATTCGCTGACAGTGTAAAGCCCTTTGAGTATCTTTTTTGACCCGTCGGCGAATTTAAGGTCCAGCGATACCGATTCGATCAGTTCCATTCCGACGAGCGTCTGCGAGAGGGGCTGGATGGCTTCATGCCCGTCATGAATCGCTTTAAGTATGCCGGTCATTCGCTGCAGCCACTCGCTTTCGCCGCCGTGCGGCAGAAACAGCGGCGTGCCTTCCGACTCGCTGATGCTGGGGTGATCCAGATCGACATGCACCACCGGCATGGGTGTCGGAACGCCGTCGACGGTCTGGTCCTGGAAGCCTATCAGAAGCGGCTGCCGCTCGATCGAGTGCGGAATATAGTCGGCGTTCCAGCGACCGTCATCCAGGTAGAGGTTTTCCTGCTCCGAGAATCCGAAAAGAGCGATCGGCTCGAAGTGACTGGTATCGTGGTTCTTGATGAAGAACAATGGATATTCGTTCTGCAGCAAAAGAAATTCACTCGGAAAGATGCGCGCCAGGTTGACGTCATAGCCGTGGCCCGGACGGAACGTCGGGCTTACGCGAAGATCCCGGTGCGAGACGTTGTCGAGCAATACGTGTTTCGTCATGGTTGCCTCACGGTTGGATCTGCATCACGCACCGCCAGTACCGGCGCGGCCGACGGCATACTGCATTGCGCAATCTGATCCAGCAATGCCCGGTGCGCGGGCAGATTGGCAAGATATTGATTCGCGGATCGGACGTTGCTGTCGAAGAGTCGTTGGGCCTTGTCTTGCTGCTGCCGGTCGCCCTGCGCAAGCTGCGTGGATTCGAAGTCCATGCCGTACAACACGTACTGATAGCTGGCGGCCGAGAAAATTTCGTCGACGTGCGGAAAGTCGCCTTGGCTAGGGGGGCGGAAGCGCCATAATTCGACCAGGTCCCGGAGCCTGTCGGGTACCGAATCAGCGGACCGATTATCACGCCAATAGGCCGAATCGTCGCGCTTGCTCAGCACGTAATGCAGCTTGAGGAAGTCGATGATGCGTTCCCAGCGGTAGTGGAATTTTTCGTTAAAGCGGCGCGCGACGATATCCATCACGCGCCGATTGGCCGGCATTTCTTCCACGATCATGCGAGCCGACAGCTCCACCATCACCAGCGCGCTGGCTTCGAGGGGTTCAATGAACCCCGCAGCCATGCCGACCGCGACGCAGTTGCGATGCCAGAATCGTTTCCGGTAGCCGGGCGAGAACGAGATCTTGCGCGGCGATTGCACGGCTTCGGCGGGAGCGTTGGTGGTTTCCAGGTAATTCCGAAGTATCTCATGCGCCTGGTCGTCGGAACCGTGCCGGCTGGAGTAGACATAACCGATACCGCGCCGCGTCGTCAATCCAATATCCCAGATCCATCCGTGCGGTCGGGCCGTGGAAATGGTCTGGGACGCTATCGGCATGCCGTCTTCGGAATAGGGGACCTGGACGGCGAGCGCGGTATCGTTGAAAAGAATACCGGACTTGTCGATGAAGGGCACGTCGAAATGGCCACCCAGCAGCATTGACCGCATTCCCGAGCAGTCGACGAACAGGTCTCCGGCCAGGCTGCCGTTTGATGCGGTCTGCAACGATGCGATGTCGCCATTGTCAGCGGCGTTGATGGCGGTGATGTGATCGCGCACGTGCCGCACGCCCAGCGATTGTGTGCAGTGATCGGTCAGCAGGCTCGCCAATTGACCGGCATCGAGGTGATAGGCATAGTTGACCACACCGGCGTATTCGGGGGTCTGCGCCTGCTTAGGGCCGAGTCGCCGATCACAGATCATCCCCTGCGTGCTAACGGCATCGACGAAGGAAAGCCTGCTTTTCTGTTGCCACCAGCCAGAGGCCAGGTCGATGGACGGGTAACCGGCCGGAGCCGTGAACGGGTGATAGTAGCAATCCTGGCCGCTGCCGTCGACCCAGCCGTCGAAGCGTGTGCCCTGCTTGAACGCCGCCGAACACTTTCTCAAGAATTGCGATTCGCCGATGCCCAGTTGCTGCAGGGTTGTGCGCATGGTCGGCCAGGTCCCTTCGCCCACGCCGATCGTGCCGACCTTCGGGGATTCGACCAGCGTGACGGTTACCCGAGGGTTCGCGCCGCTCGAATGCCTTGCCGCGATCAGCCCGGCCGTGATCCAGCCGGCACTGCCGCCGCCGACGACGACGATATTGCGAATCGGCTTGTCTCTTTCAGGGTTCATAAAAAAATGATGCCGCTGCCGGAGCAGCGGCATCAGCTTGCTGTTACGACCTCAGAAGCGGTACCGTACGCCGAAATTATACCGGGCGCCGAACTGGTTGGCGCGAAGCAGTTGCTCGGAGAACCGGCTGAAGGTTCGCTGGGTCTCCTCGTTGATGTTCAAACCTTCCACAAAAACAGACAAGTTACTGTTGACATTGTATGTCAGGTTGATATCGATCGGCGCGAACGATTCGGTAAACACTGGGGCACCGAACTGATCGAAACCGCTGAGAAACTCGTCGCGCCAGTTGTAGGCAATTCGTCCGGAAAAGCGCTGGTTTTCATAAAACAGGATCACGTTTGCCGAATCGCTCAAACCCGGCAGCGCGAAGCTCTGGTCGACGACGTTGACATCGGCCTTGACATCACCCTCGACCAGGGTCGCGTTGGCCTGGACGCCGAATCCGCTGTTTCCGAACAGGTGTTGCACTGCAAATTCGAAGCCGTATACATCGCCTTCTTCCGCATTGGTCGTGGTAGTAACACGAAAGACGGCCAAAGGATCGTCGTCAGTAGGACGAATCGGTGTAGTGGGGTCAACCCCGCGGATTTCGTTGATGCGCCGGAAAACGGCCTGGTTGCTCGGGCTGATTCCCTCAGCCAGCAACTCGGCCCTGGCCTGTTCGG
>JAIVHD010000285.1:0-4910 GCA_020201235.1 Lysobacteraceae bacterium | reverse complement strand
GCAAATGGATCACGCAAGCCTTCGAAGGTCTGTTCTTCGGTGGTTGAAATCAGGAAGTTGTCGACAAGCTTGTTGAAAACACCGGCGGATACAAAACTGCCCGGCGCGTAGTACCACTCCACGGCGAAGTCGAAATTGTCCGAAACGAAGGGCTGCAAGTCGGGATTGCCGGCGCTCACCTGGCGGTTGCCAACGGTCGGAGTGCCCAGAAACTGCCGGTTCGGTCCAAGCGCTCCGATCGGCGGGCGCGAGATCGAGCGCGAGTAAGCGGCTCGGGCGATGACGTCCGGCAGGACTTCCATGTTCAAGGCGAAGCTGGGCAGCCAGAATTCGCTGCTGCCCGTGCCGCGCCGCAACTGGGGTTCGTCGACGAAGTCGAACTGGAATTCGTCACCGCCGACCCATACGATGTCTTCGGCCGGCACTTCCTGGCCGATCGAAACGGTTTCGGCCTCTTCCCAGCGCAGGCCGACCAAGGCGTTGAATGGCATGCCGTTAAAGAAGGCTTTGAAGGTCGCCTGGGCGTAGAACGCGTCGATGTCTTCCTCGACCGACGAAATCCCGTTGTTACCGAGTGGGCCAGGCCAGAACAGGCCGCGCTGGCCGGACGGGTCCTGGAAATCCGGGGTCCAGAAGTTACCATCGGGCCAGAAGCAGCACGGGAAATTGTTTGAACCGATGGTTTCGAATTGGTCGATCAGGAAGCCGATCGGCGCCGTGAAGAACTGGTTGAACGAGAAATCGCCGCCGTTGCCGAAGTTGTCGAGCAAGCCCGAGAAATTGCCTTCCTGAAATGCGGCATCGTCCCAGAACTGCGCCGATGTCGTCCAGAAACCGGCAGGCAGCAAACCGGAAAACGCATTCTTCTGGTCGAACACCTGCTCGGTGCGGTTGTAGCCGAAGTCGATTTTATCCAGCGCGCCTGAGGATGCGTTGACCCAGGAGCCTCCGAGTTGGAGCTGGTCGATGTCGTTGTCGTTTTGAACATTGAATGCCTGCCCGAACAGCGAACCGATGTCCTGCCGCAGAAGCCCTTGCTGCGGCCCGCCGTCAGGCCCAGTGCTGCGGAATGCTACGTCGAACAGCGGGATGCCGCCGCCTGGGAAGAATGCCGTCTGTTCGGCGATAGTGGCCGTGAATGGGCCGGCACCGTCGACGAAGCCGCACCAGTCGCACGAGGTGTTGCCGATGATCAGGTTGGCCGAACTGCCGGGCCGGCCGTTGATGTCACCGCCGCGCAGCTCGGAGGATGACGAATGGTAGTCCAGCGTGAACGCCAGATTGTCGGTCGCTTCAAATTTCAGGTTGAAACCGACCTGGCCGTTTTCCTTGATCGTGTGGTCGCGCGCAATATTGGTGGAGAAGTCACCGCAGGCCTGCGACACTTCGGTCACGGTGCCGCGTTCGTTAATGGTGGCATCGATATTGGGGCACTCGAACCAGATCCCGACACTGTTTCGGTCGGCCTCGCGTTCGACCCGCGAATACGTGAAATCCAGCGTGGCTTCGATACGGTCGGTGGGCGCGTATTGAAAGACCAGCTGACCGTTGATGCGCTCGCGCTGAATATCGCTCCAGCCGTAGCCGATGTTCTGCGGATGCCAAAAAATACCATCGGCTCGCTGGTTGTTGTTGTTGACGTTGCCGCTGGCAAACGGGTTGTTCAGGGGGCTGCCGCTGGCCGCGTTAGAAGGCGCCCAGTTGGCGACCTCTGCATTCTCTTCGCGGTTATCGCGCTCCTGGAATGCGCCGCTCAGGAAGATGCCGAACTTGTCGCCGAAAAAAGTCTGGCTGTAGAGCCCTTCAATTTCGGGAGTCACCTCGTCGAGGTTGCCGACGTCGGCATCGGTCGAAGAGGTTTCGTGCACGGCCTTGCCAGCGATCACGGCACGGAACCCGGGCCGGTCCAGCGGGCGCGGCGTCAGGATATTGACGGTGGCACCGATGCCGCCACTGGGCAGTGATGAAAGCGGAGTCTTGTAGATGTCTACAGCGGCGACACCGACCGTGGCCAGATCGGCAAAATCAAAGGAGCGACTGCCGGCAGTGGGCATGGACCGGCCGTTGAGTGTGACCAGGTTGAACTCAGGGCCGAGGCCGCGAACCGTGATTTGGGAGCCTTCGTTGTTATTTCGATCGATGGAGACGCCGGTGACGCGCTGCAGCGATTCGGCCAGGTTCTGGTCGGGGAATTTGCCGATGTCTTCGGCGGTAATCGAATCGACCACGCCGATGGCATCGCGCTTGCGGTCCATGGCCCGCATGACGCTTCCGCGGTAACCGGTGACCGTTACGGACTGCAGATCAAGACTGTCCTCCGCCTCTCCGTTTTGATTCTGCTCGTCTGCATCCGTTTGTTGCGCGCCTTCTTGCTGTTGAGGACCTTGTTGCTGGTCCTGGGCAAGTGCCGGCAGAATGGTTCCGGCGTGCAGGGCGATGGCGATGCCGGTGGCCAGGGCCGTCCGGCGCAGATCCAATTGTCGCACCTTTAATTCTGATTGCTTCATGTCTACCCTCCCAGGGACTTTGTTTTGTTATTTCACCGGCTCGTCAATCGCTCGAGATTTGAGCGATACGCGAAGCGCTTTTGAGCAACCTTATCGCAAAATGACAGCGCTGACAATTTATTTTTTGTCTAATTCCAAACTTTTTCCAGTCGGGGCGTCTGCACAGCCGGTTTTGATATCACCCGTCACAGCCGAGTCTGGCGCTGGCAGCGCCTCCCACTTCGATCCGGATGTCGGCCAAGCTCAATTCGGCTGCGCCGTCGGCCGAAATCGCGAACGCGCTGGAGACGCGAGACAGGTCCGCACCGGCCGACTCGAGACACGCTAGGCTGATCCCAACCCTCTGCCACTGCCTGGATGGCAGCTCCTCGAGCTCGTCGGCCAGCAATACCTTTCCAGCGCAGGATTCGCCGCATTCGATTGCAAGTGTGATCGGGTAGGGCGGCTCGGATTCGAGTCGAACATCGAACGCGATTGCCGCATCCCGCTCGCGCAGGGGACGAAGGTCAACCGGCGTCTCCGTGACCAGCAAAAGTGCATCTTCGACAGTCCCCGGCCAGATAATCCGGCGGGCGTCGCCCTGGATCTTTCGATCGGTGGGCGTAACGGTCAGGGCTGCGGGCCCCGAGGTGCGTGCGATCTGGCCGCTTGCATCGACAAGCGCTGCGGCTGCTGCGTCGCGCAAGACAAGGCGCCAGGGTGCCGCGGCAGCGCCGTCGAACAGCACGAGGTCGGCATCCTCAGGCGTCGATTTGAGGCGTGGTGCCATTGCGTCCTCAGGAAGCGCGTTCAGCGGTGGGACCTCGCCGTAGGACAGGCCGAAGCCGAATTCGAACAAAGTTGGAAATTCCCCGGCAGGGTTCGGCAGCGGGGTTGCGGGCCAGGCAAAGGAAAGCTTTCCGACAGGCTCGTGACGGACGCGTCCGGTTGCATCAGCCAGCAGAACATCGGCGATACCGCCGCCTTCGGTGCCCGGCAGCCAGGCCGCGATAAACGCGTCGGACTGGTTGAGTTCGGGATTGACCCACAGCGGCCGGCCGGAAAGAAAGACGGTAACAATGGGCACTTCGAGTCCGCGCATGCGCTGCAGAAGATCCAGGTCTTCACGCGAGCCGGGTTGAAATTCCAGAGTGGCCAGGTCTCCCTGTCCCTCGGCGTAGGGCGCTTCACCGATGACTGCGACGACCAGATCCGGGCCGAATTCGGCAGCGCCGTCTTCACCCAGGTGAGCCTCGCCGCCAGCTTCGCCGACCTGCTCGGCAATGCCCTGCCAGATCGACTGGCCGTTCGGAAAGCTTTCGTTGGTTCCGGTAACGCCCTGCCAGTCCAGGGTCCAGCCGCCGGACTGCTTGCCGATGTCGTCGGCACCGTCGCCCACGACCACGATCCGTTGCCGCGGATCGATCGGAAGCACCCGGCCGTTGTTCTTGAGCAAAACCAGTGATTCGCGCACCGCGCGCCTTGCCAGTGCTGCGTGCGCATCGGCCTCGGGCAGTGCCCCGGCACCTTCGGTCGGGCCATCGAAAAGGCCCGCGCGTTTCTTGACCCGCAGAATGCGTCGAACCGCATCGTCGAGCCGGGCCCGCGGCAGCCGGCCGTTGCGCGCATGCTCGAGCAGCGTCTCGCGAAATTCACGCCAGTCTTCGGGCACCATGAACATGTCCACGCCGGCTTCGAGCGCCTCCAGGCAATCGGTGACCGTGCAGCCCGGAATCTGGCCGTGTCCGTTCCAGTCGCCGATGACGAAGCCGTCGAAGCCCATAACGTTTTTTAGCACTTCGGTCAGCAGGTAGCGATGACCGTGCATCTTGCGACCGTTCCAGGAGGAGAACGAAGCCATGACGGTCTGCGCACCCGCCTCGATTGCGGTGCCGTACGGCAGGCCGTGGATCGCAGCCAGCTGCTTCTCGGAAAGCCGGGTATCGCCCTGGTCTATGCCGCCTTCGGTGCCGCCGTCGCCGACGAAATGCTTGGCGGTGGCGAGCACTTTTCCGCAACCCAGCCAGTCCTCGCCGGGTCTGCCCTGGATCCCGAAGATGGCGGCCTGACCCAGTTCCGCGACTAGTTCCGGGTCGCTGGAAAAGCTTTCATAGGCACGGCCCCAGCGAAGATCCCGGGACACGGCCAGCGTCGGCGCGAAATTCCAGTCGATGCCGGTCGCGGCCACGTCCGCGGCCGTCGCGCTGGCGACCGCCTCGACCAGGGTCGCGTTGCGGCTTGCGCCCAGGCCGATGTTATGCGGGAAGATCGTCGCGCCGAACACGTTGTTGTGGCCGTGCACGGCGTCGGTTCCCCAAAGCACCGGGATGGCCGGGAGTCCGTCGTGCATCGGGAGTCGACTGGCCTGCTGGAATTCCGAGGCCAGCGCTGTCCATTGCGCAATCGTGGCGCGCCGGTCGAGGC
>JAIVHD010000439.1 GCA_020201235.1 Lysobacteraceae bacterium | reverse complement strand
GCCTCGGGATGAATCCAGTCGGAAAGCCGGATGCGGGAAATCCGCACGTCCGGTTTGATGAGCGGGGAAGGGAAACGGAGCCGAACTCCTGGCCACCGCGCCCTTCCTCGACTCTACCCACCCCTTCGCCACGAGGTGGCGCCAGGTGACGTTACCGGGGCGTTTTGCGACCGAGTCATACGCGGCGCATGGCGGTGCCGCTGCAGGTGGGGTGGTGAATAAATACGGCGGGGGTACCTGTGGATCGCGGCAGGCGGCAATGCCCGGTGGTGTTTTAACATTGGCCGAGTATGGCCTTCAAGCTATCGATGGTTTCGGCCACCTGGCCTTCGGGTGTGTAGTAGTGCGGCGACAGCCGGACTGCCGGGCCGCGCCGCGCGGCTATGATGTTGCGCCTTGCCAGCGCTGCGACCAGTTCGCTCGGGGTTTGCGCGTCGCTCGTAAACGACACGATGCCAGCGCGGCGCGTGCGCACCGCCGGCGTCAGTAGCCGGACTCCTGAAAGCCCTGCAAGACCGTCATACAATGCATCGACACGATCGAGCAGTTGCCCGGCGCGCTGCCCGGCATCGGCTTCCAGCAACAGGCCGAGCGAGGCATCGAGTCCGTGAATTCCGGCCATGTTCAGCGTGCCCGGTTCAAATCGTCGCGCACGCGCGGGAATGGACCAGTCCGTGCGTTCGAAATTGAACATGTCGGGCCACATTCGCCAGCCGGTCTGCAGCGGCTTGAGATGGCGACGGGCCTTCTGGCTGGACCAGAACAGGGCCAGGCCTTCCGGCGCCATCATCCATTTGTGACTGCCGGCCACAACGAAGTCGACGGCCAGGTGGCCGACGTCCAGCGGTAACGCACCCAGATGCTGGATCGGGTCCAGACGGGTTCCGCAGTCATAGCGAACCGAGCTGACCGCGAGCAGTCGGGTCGAGGGATCAAGTGCCGCGATCAGCGCTGCTTCCGGGTCATCGGCCGTGAACTCGATTTCGCGAACGTCGACAAAGCCCGGTACCAGTTGATGCCAGGGCAAGCGGTTGCTGGGAAAATCACCGGTCGAGCAGATTAGTACGTCGCCTGGTCGCCAATCCAGACCGGCCGCGATCAGGCTCAGGCCCTCCGAGGTATTCTTGATCAGCGCAATATCCTCGACCCTGGCACCCAGCAGCGCCGCGGCGCGCTCGCGCAGGCGTTGCTCGGTGCGCATCCACTCGGGATAATGGATGGGTCCACCGGTCGCATTTTGCTCGACAAAGCCGCGCATCGCATTGATCACCGGCCCCGGCCAAGGCGAAATCGCGGCATGATTCATCCAAATATGACGCGAGATGACGGGAAAAAGATGATGATCAATCATGGGTAAAAGCCTTTTGCGAGCGCGTCGCATTTTTCATGTCGACATGGATGCATTCTTCGCCAGCGTTGAGCAGCGCGACCGGCCTGAATTGCGGGGCCGAGCAGTTATTGTAGGTGGCGACGGCGTGCGCGGGGTGGTCGCCGCCGCCAGCTACGAGGCGCGCCGTTTTGGCGTACGCTCGGCGATGCCGTCGGCGCGCGCTCGGAAGCTTTGTCCGCAAGCCGTTTTTGTTCGCCCGCGACACGCTGTCTATCGCGAGGTTTCAGCCGGTATTTTCGCCATTTTTGCCGAGGTTTCGGAAATTGTCGAAGGGCTGAGCCTGGATGAGGCCTTTCTGGATGTGTCGGCCGGCGTTTGCGACGATAGCCGGCTGATCGCGCTCGCGCGATCTCTGAAAGCTCGAATTTCGACCGAGACCGGTTTAACCGCATCAATCGGCATCGCCGACAGCAAGCTGGTGGCCAAATTGGCTTCGGCCTATGACAAGCCCGACGGACTGACCTGGATCAAGCCCGATGAGGTCCGACAATTTCTTGACCCGCAACCGATACGGCGCATTCCCGGTATTGGGCCGCGCACGGGCCTTCGCTTGCAGGAGGCTGGCATTCTGACCATCGGCCAGCTTCGCAAGGCCCCGCTGGAATGGTTGCAGCCGGTGC
>JAIVHD010000284.1 GCA_020201235.1 Lysobacteraceae bacterium | reverse complement strand
TCTCCGGAGATCGCGGCGAAGATCAGGCGGGCGCCGGCGCCGGACCCGATCTGATCCATGACCATGGCCTGATGCGTGTCGGCCGGTGGCGGCAGAAACGCGTCGACGCGATGGTCGATCTGCAACCGGACGATCAGCAAGACGGCCAGTGCGGCAAGCAGCACCAGTGTCAGCAGCGGTGCCCAGGCCTGCTTCATGGCACGGCGTGAATACGGGTGCGGATGATCTCGCCGTCGACCCGATGCAGGCTGAATTGCCGGATCCGTGCGTCGCTGCCGCACACGGTCAGACGCTCTACGTCTTTGGCCAGCTTGTCGGCGCGCGGATGCAGGGTCAGGTGCCAGGCAGTCCAGTCGCCGTCGATGCGGGTGTCAAAATGTTCAGCCAGGGCGGCCGCATCGCCGGCAAGAATGCCGTTGAGCGCGTGATAGAGCACTTCCAGTTCCGGTGCGCGATTCAGACCGAATCGCCTCGGCCGGCCGTCGCGCCGCTGTATCTCGACATGCGATGCGCTCAGTATCTGGGTTTCGGGTTCGGGCGCGTGAATCTCGCGGATCAGCCGTCCGCGAGATTCACGGCGCAAGGTGCCGGAGACCTCCAGGTCGTCGACCAGCAGTTCGGATCGGCGAAACTCGGTAAAGCCCACCTCGGCAGCCGGCTCTGCGGCAAGGGCGTCGAGAAGGTTGTCAAGCTCGAGCTCGCCTTGCTGCGCTTGACCCAGCAAAAGCAGGCTAATCAGGATTCCAGAAATCATAGAAGTTGAACCAGTTGTAGGGATACTGCCTCGCATGATACCTTCGTACAGTCCCAGCCCCAGAAAGACCGGCACGTCGAGGATCCAGGCAATCGACAGCGGCGAGACCGGAAACGGCGCCGGCGCACCGACAAACGCAACCCGGTCGGTGGGTTCGAGGTGGTGGCCCCGATCGCCGAGCATGGCGACCATACCGCCGGCCGACAACGCCTCGGCCACTTCGAGCACGACTTGCGGGCCTGGCTTGCGCGCCTCGATGACGCTGTCGCGTAATCCGGGCTGGAGTTCTTCCATGACGCGCGTCATCAGGCTGTTGTGCTCGCGGTCCATGACCACCTTGAGGTGGCGGCAGTCTTCGGGTGCCTGTTGGCTGAAAGCCCGCAAGGCATCGAAGCTGCCCAGGTGAGCGCCCAGCAACAGGCAACCCTTGCCACGGCGAAGCGTGGCGATCAGATCCTCCTCGCCTTCGGTGTGAATTTTGAGTTCGTGCTCGCGGCCGGAAAACAGCAGTACCCGGTCGACGATGGTCATGGCGAAAGTATAGATGTGTCTGAGTACACCCAGAGCGCCGCGCTGCGGCGCGCCGACGCGTTCGAGCCAGGCGCGCGAGGCGCGCCGTTCGGGCCTGCGGACGATAAAAAAGTACAGTGCGGTAGGGAACATGCACAGGCGCGCAAAGCCGCGCCCGATATTCAGGATGCCCCAGCGGATGATGACCAGCGACAACCGGCTACCACCTTCGGCTTGCTCACGCCAGTGGGCCATTTATGAAGACCTGCACTGACCGTGCGCGATCAGCGCTCCGGCGGTCGATTCAATGCGGAATTTAAACTGTTGCCGGTCGCCGGAAAGTTTGATTCGAAACGGCTGGTCCGGGCCCACAGGCTGGATGAATCTGATCCGGTGCCAGGTGCTTGGATGGTCGCAAGCTCCGAAGTGCTTGGCCGCCTGTTCGACGACCATGGACAAAAGCACGACGCCGGGAACGACCGGATCGGAAGGAAAGTGTCCGGGAAATGCCGGGTGGCTTGCCGGCACGCATACGATTGCCGACTCGCAGTTCACCTGGCCACCTTCACCTGGCCACCTTCACTTGGCCACCTCGTGCTCCTGCCGGAACAGCTGCAATAAGGATTGCCGCGGCAGCTTGCCGGATTCGGCCCGCGGTAATGATTCAACCAGGCGCAATGGTCGCGGAATGAATGCTGCGTCAACCCGGGCGGCCAGGTGGCAACGCACCTGGCTTGCGGTCAGCCCCGGGGCCACGACCATGGCCGCCAGGCGACCGGTCGCGCGCTGGTCGTCTTCCGGGGGCTGAAAGATGACGCCATCGACCACGCCTGGCATTTGAAGCAAAAGTTGCGTCAGTTCGGTGAGTGAGGCGCGCTTGCCGGCGATATTGACCAGGTCGCTTTGGCGCCCGAGCAACCGGAAGCGCCCGTCGGGCTCGAACTGGAGTCGGTCCATGAGACGAACCGGTTCGGGCAGATGATCGGCGTCGATGCGGGTGTGCCCATCCTCGCTGAACGCGGAGAATCCGGACAGGAACCGCCACAGGCTCTCGCGTGCCGGCTGACGTTGCGCCAGGCAGCCGGCTTCGGAACATCCATAGACTTCCACCACCTGTGCGCCGGTGGTGGCTTCGAGCCGCGCCGCCAGGTTCTGGTCAAGCGGCGCGGTTGCCGACAGGATCCGTGCAGTTTCCGGTAGCGTCAGCCCGGTCTCGATCAGTGCGCGAAGATGCACCGGCGTGCTGATCAGGGTGCGCGGTGTCGGCAGACGCTCGAGCTGGCTGATCAGGTCGGCGACGAATAACGGATGTGCGCTGGCTGTGGGCTGCGCGGCAAACCACGGCATGAGTACCGAGGTTTCCAGGCCCCACATGTGTTGCGGTGGGACGGTCGCCAGCGCGAAATGTAACTCTTTGGGGATATAGGCTGTGTTGATTCGACTACTTTCAAACAAGGTGTGCCAGGGTTTGTAAATGCGAGACGCCGCGCCGATACTGCCCGAGGTAAACACGATGGCGGCCAGATGAGCGGCCGGCAGGTGTGGAATGCGCGAGCACTCGGGTGCCGATTCCCCAATGGCACCGACCTCAATCACCGGGCAGTCCACCGGTCCAACCGCGTTGTCGCTGATCACGATACTGCCGGGATACTCGCGCAGCAGGCCGGAGATGGTCGCCGGCAGGCGATTGGCCGGCAGCAGATTGGTGCCGCCGGCCAGCATGGTGGCAACAAACGCCACCGAAAAGGCATGCCGATCGCGACACAGGTTGATTGTGTGGGTGAAGTCCGGCAAGCGCTCGGCCAGCTGCCCGGCGCGACCGAGCAGTACCGCCAGCCGGACAGGTTGGCCGTTGTGCCAGGCCACCGGTTGATTCGGCGCATGAAGCGACAGCGGCAGGCCAGTCATGGGTAAGTCATGACGACAGGCGGTGCGGGCGAATGCGGGCGACCGCGATCACGAACCCCGATAAAGACCACGGCGGATGCTGCGGAAACCGATGACGGCGCAAGCGCAATTCCACGAGCAGCGTGAGCAGCATGCTGGCCGGAACGACGCCGACCACCCAGATAATCCACCAGGCTGCTGCATCGGTCGCCGCCAGTGCGGCCGCACCCAGACCGAGGCCACCCAGGATCAGCACCCAGACCCAGGTCCACCGACGCATCCAGGGCTCAGCCCCGGGCGGCAGCTGCTGGTTACGGTCGGCCTCGAGCACGCGCGCGAAGCGCTCGATCATCGGCTTGCGGGCGCGCCCCAGAGAGTACGCGAACAAGGCCGCCAGGCTCAGCAGGATCAGGCTCGGAGGCCACAGCGCCAGGACCGGATGCAGGACGACTAGGCAGGCCAGCAACGATGCCGCGACCACCACGCCGGCAGTTGTCCATGTTCTCGGAACGCCAACCACGGCAATGGCCAGCAGCGGCATACCCAATGCCCGGTAGCTGGGTTGCTCTAGCCACCAGGCCACCACCACAAGGCCAACATAACTGACGGGTGCCAGCCAGCGCGAGATCAGAACTTGCAGGGATTCGTTACGCGCCGCAGGCATGGGCGGTTATTCGCGCAGCGACTCGATGTGGGCGCTGAGCGAGCGCAGATTGGTAAACGCATGCCGTGTATTTTCGCCGTCGGCGCGAATCTGCACGCCATAGGTCTCTGAAATGGCAACGGCCAGTTCCAGGGCGTCGATCGAATCGAGTCCGTAGCCTCCGCCAAACAACTGAACCTCCGGTTCGATTTCCTCGGCTTTGAGGTCTTCGAGGTTGAGTGCCTTGACGATGAGGTTGGCCAGCTTCCGCTCTTCCGGCGTTTTCTCTGCGTCCATATGGTTGCCCCCACCTTTTTTTAGGATTCGTTATCTTCTTTAATTTGGCAGCAGGCCAGCATGTTGTGCGGTCGCGTAGCCTGTCGATCTGCCTTGGCTATCCGGTCGCGCGGCCAGGCCGACCGATCGGTACCGTAAACGAGTGAATCGGGCATTATTATAATAGCTACTGCCTCAGCGTAGCGAATGCCCACGACAGGATGTCGATCGTGTCTGAACAAGTACCTGAATCCTTGCCCGCACGCGTGGACGTCGCCGTCATCGGCGGCGGACCGGCCGGAACCACGCTGGCCAACCTGGTCGCACGGGCCGGCTGGTCGGTGCTGGTGCTGGAAAAGGATCGCCATCCCCGCTTTCACATCGGCGAATCGCTGTTGCCCCACAACATGAAGATTTTCCGTCGCCTCGGGCTGGAGCAAGAACTGGCGCGGATCGGGGTGTATAAGCCGGGCGCGGACTTTACCTCCGACGCTGCCGAAGATGACCGGCAAGGCATCCGGTTCGATGATGCGCTGGATGTGCCCGATGGCTGCGGCCACGCCTATCAGGTGCTGCGCTCCGAGCTCGACCAGCTGCTGTTTGAGTCGGCCGGTCGGGCCGGTGCCAAACTGGTAACCGACGCCCGGGTGCGCAATACGGATTTCGAGTCCGGCCAGGACCCCGTGCTGCGCATAGAACAGGCCGGTCGCGAGCATCAGGTCACGGCCCGCTATGTGGTGGACGCCAGCGGCCGAGATGCGTTTCTTGCGCGCAAGTTCCAGTCGCAGCGGCGCAACCGCGCACACGGAACCGCAGCGCTATATGGCCACTTTCATGACGTGCACAGACGTGTGGGTGAAGCGGCCGGAAACATCAGCATTTACTGGTTCGATGAGGGCTGGATCTGGATGATCCCGTTACCCAATGACGTCATGAGCGTGGGTGCGGTCTGCAATCCCGAGTATCTGAAGCGGCGCGGCAAAAATGTTCAAGGCTTTTTTGAGGACACTGTGCGGCGTAATCCTCATGCCTGGCGGCGCATGGCCGCCAGCAAGGCGATCTCGCCGATTACCGCGACCGGCAACTATTCCTATTCCTCCGGAAAGCTTGATGGCGAGCGCTGGCTGATGATCGGTGATGCCGGTGTTTTCGTCGACCCGGTGTTCTCCTCTGGCGTGTTTTTCGGCATGCGCAGCGCCGAATTGGCCGCCGATGTGATTCTGGCCCATCTGGCCGGCGATCGTCGTCAAGCCGTACGCGCACGAAGACAATTCAGACGCCGGGTGCGCCGTGCCGTGCGCGAGCTGTCCTGGTTCATCTACCGTTTCCCCGCACCGGCAATGCGGCACCTGTTCCTGAGCCCTGGAAGCGTGTTGGGTATTCGCCAGGCGGTGATTTCGGTGTTGGCCGGCGACGTGCATGAGAATCGCAGCGTGATCTGGCGCCTGCGACTGTTTCGCCTCATGTACGCCATGGTCAGTCTGCGCTATCTTCCCGGCGCTTGGCGTGCCCGAAGGCAGCGTCGGTGGAATGCTGCGGTAGAATTCAACGATGCGGTATGACTTTCACAGCCCTGCCTGTCCAGTGGCAGGTTCGCCGGTCGTTCGGGTCGTGCCGCGGTCTGGTGGGCACAGCTTGATCGACTATGCCGTGGGT
>JAIVHD010000063.1 GCA_020201235.1 Lysobacteraceae bacterium | reverse complement strand
GATGAATAAATTTCAGCTTAACCCGGCACGTCGATCGTCAAGAGCTACCCGCGTGCGCAGTCAAAAAGCCACTCGGGAAGATATTGATGCGCACGCTTGAGCGCCTTCAAGCGCTCGCGGTATTCGGGCATGAAGCGCTCGACGCAGGCCCAGAATAACGGCGAATGGTTCGGGTGATCCAGGTGCGCCAGTTCGTGAACAAAAACATAGTCGACCAGCTCGACCGGCAGAAAAAGCAGCCGGATATTGAGCGAAATGTTGCGGCGCGACGAACAGCTTGCCCAGCGGGTTTTCTGGTGGCGCCAGCTCACTTTGCCGAAATGCAGGTCCAGACGCCTGGCGTGCGCCCACAGGCGCTCCTCAAGCGTCGCCCGGGCGCGATATTTCAACGCGCCGATGATCAGGTCGCGCGCATTCGCGGCATCGTTGGCGGCAACTTCAATGATCAAGCGGTCTTCACGCCATTCCCAGCCCCGGCGGCCACGCTTGTTGCAGTACTCGACCGCAACGCAATGGCCGGTCGCACGCAACTCCAGCCGAGTCGGATCGCCCTGCTCGTCGGCCGGGGCACGCTCGGCCCGCAGCTTGCGCATGCGCGCTTGCGCCTGCTCAATCCAGGCGCGATGGGATTGGACAAAGCGCTCGATTTCGAGCGCCGAAGCCCTGGGCGGTGCCACCACTTCAACGCTGGCGTCACGGTGAACCTTCAGCTTCAGGCGCCGCGAGCGCGGGTGGCGGGTGATTTGAACCGGCTGCTGCATCGGCATAGTCTACCCGGCGAAACGCCGCAGACGCGGGGCATAAAGCGGCCGCAGTCGGCGGGGTGGTGAATAAAGCGGGATTAGCAGGATTCGAAAAGCTGGCGATCAAGACCGGTTTAGGGTACCGTTCCGGCCCATGATCCAACTTGAACACATCACCTTGCGGCGCGGCCCCGAGGCACTACTGGAAGAAAGCGAGCTGGTCGTGCATGCGGGTCAGAAGATCGGCCTGGTCGGGCCCAACGGCAGCGGCAAATCCAGCCTGTTCGCGCTGTTGCTTGGCGAACTCGAGGCCGATTCGGGCTCGGTGCGCATCCCGGCCGACTGGACCGTCGCGCACATGGCCCAGCAGATTCGCGAACTCGATCGCCCGGCGATCGAGTTTGTGCTCGACGGCGATACCCGCCTGAGGCGCGCTGAACAACACATCGAGCAGGCCGAGGCCGGCAGCGACGGGCAGGCGATCGCCGATGCCCACCAGCAGTTTGCAGATGCCGGCGGCTACGATTCGCGCGCACGCGCTGGCGCGCTGCTCAATGGCCTTGGCTTCGCTGCCGACGAGCACCTAAAAGCAGTCAGCGAATTCTCCGGCGGTTGGCGGATTCGCCTTTCGCTGGCGCGCGCGCTGATGTGCCCGTCGGATCTTTTAATGCTCGACGAACCGACCAACCACCTCGATCTCGAAACCATCATTTGGCTGGAAGACTGGCTCAAGCGTTACGACGGCACGCTGGTCCTGATCTCGCACGATCGCGATTTTCTCGACGCGGTGGTCGACGCGATCGTGCACGTCGAGCACAAGAAACTCAACCGCTACAACGGCGGCTATTCCGAGTTCGAACGCCAGCGGGCCGAGCGCATGGCCCTGCAGCAAGCCCAGTACGCTAAGCAACAGCGCCATATTGCCCACATGCAGTCGTTCATCGACCGCTTTCGCGCCAAAGCCACTAAGGCGCGCCAGGCCCAGGCCCGCATCAAGGCGCTGGACCGCATGGAAAAAATCGCGCCGGCACACGCTGACAGTCCGTTCGATTTTGAGTTTCCCGAGCCGGGCCGGGCCTCCGATCCGCTGATGGCGCTCAGAGACGTCGAACTTGGTTACGGCGAGGTGACCGTGTTGTCGGGCATCTCGCTGAACCTGTCGGCCGGCGACCGTATCGGCCTGCTGGGCATCAACGGTGCTGGCAAATCGACGATGGTCAAGTCGCTGGCCGGCGAACTCGCGCCACGCGCCGGCACGATGGAAACCAGTCGCAACCTGAACATCGGCTATTTCGCCCAGCACCAGCTCGAACAGATCGACTCCAGCGTCAGCCCGCTGGTCAACCTGGCTCGAATCGCCGATAATACGCCGGATCAGAAATTGCGCGACTTCCTTGGTGGCTTTGCATTTTCCGGCGATCTTGCCACCGACCCCTGCTCGCGGCTCTCCGGCGGCGAGCGCGCCCGGCTGGTTCTCGCGTTAATCATCTGGAAAGCACCCAACCTGTTACTGCTCGACGAACCCACCAACCATCTCGACCTGGAAATGCGCCACGCGCTGACCCTGGCGCTGCAGGGCTTCGACGGCGCGGTCGTTACGGTGTCGCACGACCGCCACCTGCTATCCGAGACAGTCGACGATTTCTGGCTGGTCGGCAAAGGCGGCGTACGCCCATTTTCAGGCGGCCTGGAAGCCTACCGCAAGCTTGTCAGCCAGCCCGAAACCGCTGACTCGACCTCCGGCAGCGGCACCAGCGGCGGTCGTCGCAAGGCCGAACGCCAGCGCAAGGCGGCAGTGCGCGAACAGCTCAAGCCGCTGACCAATCGCGTCAACAAGCTCACGCGCGAAATCGGACAGCTCGAAGTGCGCCGCGACAAGCTTGAAAAACGCCTGGCCGACGCCGACCTGTACCAGGCCGAACGAGCCGCTGAATTGCAAAAGCTGCTGGCCGAGAATGGCCAGGTCCAGCAGCGTCTGGAATCGGCCCCTTCTATCGATGCCCAAAGAACTGATCCGCCGCAACCGCGAATGGGCCAAAGGCATACGCGCTCAATCGCCAGATTTTTTTGCGCGTCTGGCCAAGCTGCAGAAGCCCGAATACTTCTGGATCGGCTGTGCCGATGCGCGTGTGCCCGCCAACGTGATCACCGGGCTCGATCCGGGAGAGGTGTTTGTCCATCGCAACGTCGCCAATGTGGTTCACTCGGCCGACCTCAATTTGCTCAGTGCGCTGCAATTCGCGATCGAGGGCTTGGGCATCCGCAAGGTCATCGTATGCGGCCATTACGGTTGCGGCGGGGTGCATGCGGCCTGCGAGGACCGGGCGCACGGCCTGGTCGACCACTGGATCGAGCCGATCCGCAGCCTCAACCACAACCACGCCGATCAACTCGACCATCTTGATGACGAGGCGCGCCGCAACCGGCTGGCCGAACTCAACGTCGAGCGCAGCGTGGCGCGCATCGCCGAAACGCCGATCCTGCGCAGCGCCTGGGCCGGCGGCATAAAAATCGAAATCCACGGCATGATTTACGCCCTGGCCGACGGCCGCCTGAACAAGCTCGATTGCAGCATCATGCCATGAGCATGATCTCTCGGCAGACGATTCAGGTCGCTTGCCGATGCACTCCGGCCACCGAGCGGCCCGACGGGTCGGCGCGGTTCGCAAAATCCGGATCCCAGGCGAGTGCAGCCGGTGAGCTGCAGGCAATCGACTTGCCGCCCGGCACCGTGGCCACCGCCGAGGCTTCGGGGAAATGCGCCTCGAAAATGCTGCGGTACAGGTAGCCCTCGTGAGTGACCGGCGGATGGACCGGAAAGCGGGTTTCCGCAGCCGCCAGATCGGCGTCGCTGACGCGCTGAACGGCATTGTCGCGCAGCGCGTCAATCCAGCCGTAGCCGACGCCATCGGAAAACTGCTCTTTTTGCCGCCACGCGATTTCGTCCGGCAGCAGATGGGCAAAGGCCTTGCGCAGCAGGTACTTTTCCATTCGCTCAGGCCCGGCCATTTTCAGCGCCGGGTCGATCCGCATTGCGACATCCAGCAACTCGACATCCAGAAACGGAACTCGTGATTCGACCCCCCAAGCCGCCATCGCCTTGTTGGCGCGCAGACAGTCAAACTGGTGCAGGGCATCCAGTTTACGCACCGTCTCATCATGAAATTCCTGCGGATTCGGGGCTTTGTGAAAATACAGATAGCCGCCGAACATCTCATCAGCACCTTCGCCGGAGAGCACCATCTTGATGCCCATAGCCTTGATTCGACGGGCCATCAGAAACATCGGCGTGGCCGCACGTATGGTTGTTACATCGAAGGTTTCCAGATGGCGGATCACATCTTCGATCGCGTCCAGTCCTTCCTGCAGGGTATAGGTGAACTCGTGGTGGACCGAATCGATGTGCCGCGCGACCACGCGCGCGGCGCTCAGGTCCGGGCTACCTTCGAGTCCGACCGAAAACGTGTGCAGGCGCGGAAACCACGCGGCCTCGACCTCGCCCGACTCGATCCGGCGTGCCGAATGGCGCGCCGCCAGCGCGGCGATCACCGATGAATCCAGCCCGCCCGACAGCAGCGCGCCATATGGCACATCGCACATCAACTGGCGCGTGACTGCGGCTTCCAGAGATTCGGCCAGCGCGGCCACGGCTTCGGCCTCGGTTTCGATAACCGCCATGCCGGAGTCGGAGCCTGGCACATGATGACGCCAGGCCGGGTCGTAATACCGCAGCAGCGAGTCGCTCGACGAATCGTAGACATGACCGGGCGGAAAGATCTCGAACTGGTCACAAAGATCGTGCAGCGCCTTGAGCTCGGACGACACGACGCGCCGGCCCTCGGCATCGCGCCCCCAGTACAGCGGCATGACGCCAATCGGATCGCGCGCGATCAGGTAGCGATCGTTTTTCGAATCCCATAATACAAAGGCAAAAATGCCGTTCAGGGCGCGACACAGATCGTCTGCGTCCATGGTGCCATTGAGCGCCAGGATAATCTCGCAATCCGAGGCGGTTTGAAATGGATAATCGGGCGCCTCAAAGGCGCGCAGTTCACGGTGGTTGTAGATTTCGCCGTTGACCGCCAGAACCACACTGCCGTCCTCGCTATACAGCGGCTGCGCGCCGCTTTCAGGGTCGACGATCGCGAGCCGCTCGTGCGCCAGAATAACGCGCTCATCGGCGTGCACACCGCTCCAGTCCGGCCCGCGATGCCGCTGGCGGCGCGACCGCTCAAGGATATCGGCACGCAGCGATTGCGCGTCCCGCTTGATTTCCAGAATTCCCAGGATGGAACACATACAGCGTCCTTAGATCTTTGCCGTTCAACGGCTAAAAATTCATCGGGCATCTACACCAATATGCCCGTCTCACACCCGGATTCACGCATCGGGCGGCTTCGTAACAAAAAAAATAAAATTGTAGCGATGCACATCGAAACAACGACAGCAAACCGCGACCGCACTCAAATTGGCCCCGGGGTCGCTGCTCTAGACTACCGCCTGCTTGCACGGATGTTCCCGACCATGCGAGCAAACGTGCGCTTCAGGTGCTTGTAGTCAATGGCCCGCAGACACTTCATCAAGCGTGTAACAGCCTTGCTTTTTAAAGAGATTACGTACATGAAAATCAATTATCGCTTGATCGAAGCCGCTTTTGGCACATTCCGGTATTTTGGAACGCGATTGTCCCTGTTTTCGATGCTGGCCGGGCTGTTTTTCATCCCGGCACTCGCGTTGGCCGCCGAACGCGGCTCGCTGCGCGACTTTGAACGGCTGACGCTCGCCGCGCCGTCCAAAATGGAGCGGCAGGAGCTGACCGTGCGGGCCTTCGACCAAGTCTGGAAGCTCAAGATGCACGATAACAAGCGCCTGTTCGGCCTGCTTTCCGCCGATAAAACAAGCGCACTCCAAAGCGGCGATGACCGGTTTTTTGCCGGTCAGGTAGGCGAAATCGAACACTCCTGGCTGCGGCTAAACTGGGTCGACGGCCACTGGAGCGGTGCGTTTCATGACGGCCACGAGCTTTATCTCATCGACCGGCGCGGCTCACTGGCACTGCCGGCCGGGCGCCGTGCCGGTCCCGCACAAGACATTGTTTACCGCTTCAGTGACCTCGATCTCGGCCCGATTCTCGGGCACGATCCGCTCTTGCACGAACGCCGCTCCGGAGATCCGATGGCGGCCGACTACAACGAATTTGTCGACCACCTGCGCGAAATCGCACTCCAGGGCGATGCCCTGTTTCTGATGCCGATCACGGTCGTGACCGACACTCAGTTCGGCTCAACTTTCGGCGACAGCACCGCATCAGTGGTGGCCGCGCGCATCAATTTTATCGACGGGATTTACGCCAGCCAACTCGGGACCGGCATCGCTCTTTTTCATCACGAGACGCTGGCCAACAATGACACCTTGACCGGAACCGGCGCGAGCGAATTGCTCAATCAGTTCCGGTCTTTCATGCGCACGGGTAATGGCAGCGACATTCCGTTCCGGGGCCTCGGCCACCTGTTCACATCGCGGCCACGGGACGGCTCGATCGCCGGCATTGCCTTTCTCGGCGTGCTATGCAGCACATCCGCCGGCTATGGCGTGGACTGGAATCTAAGCAACGAGACAACCAACGGGCTGGTGTTTGCCCACGAGGTCGGCCACAACTTCAACGCACCGCACGATGGCGACCCCAATTTTGCCTGCGGCGATGAGGATTTTCCCGGCATCATGCGGCCGAGCATCAGCAATTCGCGCCAGGAGTTCAGCCCATGCAGCCTGGACCAGATGGCAGCCGCCACGGCCGGTGCCAGTTGCCTGATCGAAAACACAATGCTCGAAGTGTTATTCCGCAACGGCTTCGAAGGCTGAATCGGGCTTACGAATGCAATCAGAAGCATTGCATTCGTCACCGGCGCTTTCGCCATTCACCCGGAAGTCTCCGCGCATCGACTTTGGTGACCCACCCGGCGTTATCATTCCGCCATGTTCAAAACCGCGCATCTGACGACTTACGCCTGCGGCCGCGGGGCCCGGAAGCGCCTCGCGACAAACCGGCCGTGAAGAACCCGAGTGTCCTCGTCATCGGAGCCGGCGTTGTCGGCGCAAGCGCGGCTCTGGCGCTGGTCGAGCGCGGCCTGGATGTGACACTGGTCGAAGGCGCGCCGCAGGCTGGTGCCGGTACCAGCTACGCCAACGGCGGCGGAATCACCCCCTGCCATGCCGAGCCCTGGAACCCGCCCGGCACGGCCGCCAGGCTTTTTTCAACCTTGTTGCAGCGCCGCTTGCCGTACCGCCTGCATGCCCATGCACTGCCCGGCCTGATCGGTTGGGGTTCGCGATTTCTGGCCAACTCGCGCGCCCGACGTTACTACGAAAACGCACGTCGCACGACCCGCCTGGCGATTTATTCCGGCCGTTGCCTGGCGCGCTTGCGCGAGCGTCATCCGCTGGATTATTTCCAGGTTGTCGAGGGCTCGCTCGAACTCTATTTCAGCCGGGCCGATTTCGACCGGGCGATCGAGTTACGGCGACGAATCGGCGACCCCGACATTCGCCTGCAAGAGCTCAGCGCCGAACAGGCCGTTGCGCTGGAGCCGACACTCGGCCCGATCGCCGGCGAAATTCACGCCGCGCTGCTGTTTCCGGAGCATGAATCCGGCGATGCGCGGCTGTTTAGCCAGCAGGTCGCCGAGCGCGCCAGACAACTGGGGGCCCGGCTGGCCTTCGGCACCCGCGTCGAGCGCATCGAGTGCCGCCGCGGCAAGTTCGACCGACTGCTGACCGAGCGCGGAGAACTCGCCGCCGACCTCTGTGTCGTCGCCGCCGGCTGCCAGACCGTCGAGCTGCTTTCGCCGCACCAAATGAACGTGCCCATCTATCCGGTCAAGGGCTATTCGGCGACCATCGACGTGACCGACGGCGACCCCGCG
>JAIVHD010000283.1 GCA_020201235.1 Lysobacteraceae bacterium | reverse complement strand
AAGCAGTACATGCCCTGGATTCACCGCGACGACATGGTGCGCATCCTGATCTTTCTGCTGGAACGCGACGATCTTTCCGGGCCATTCAACGCCTCGGCACCGAACCCCGTCACCAATGCCGAGTTCACGCAGACGCTGGCCAGCGAATTGAATCGTCCGGCCATACTGCCCGCGCCGGCGATTGCGCTTAAGCTGGCCTTCGGTGAAATGTCGCGCCTGCTGCTGACCGGGGCGAAAATGTTGCCGAAGCGGCTGGCCAACGCCGGCTTCGAATTCCGCTACTCTTCGCTCGAAGCCGCTCTGAAAGATATTCTCGATGCCGAATAAAGCCACGACCCAAATTTTGTTGCGGCGACCTGACTGCACCACGAATGAGCACGAAACTTGCTTTCAATTATGAGCCGAAAAAACCGGTCCCGCCTCAGCGAATCTTTGGGCCGTGCAATACGCTCTGGAGCAGCAACCTCGCTGTTTTGCTATGCCTATCGTCGGTTGCGCTCGTTCGGTCGACTCGCGATTCTGCCGGCACTTGCTCTCGTTGCCGGCGCTGCGATGACGCAGCCAGCGAACGAACCCCAGCGCTTCCGGATTCAGATCGAGAAGGACGGTGTATACAGGATCGGCTACGACCAGCTGGAGGCCGCAGGACTAAACCGTCCGATTGCCAGCGACTGGCTGGCGATCTCGAACCTAGGCCGGCCGGTGGCCATGCGTGTCGAGGACCATGGAGACGCTCAATTCGGGCCCGGCGACAGTCTGACATTCGTCGGCCGACAACTGCGCGGCGAGAACAGTCACGATCACGAGTTCTCGCCGTTTAACGTCTACGTGCTCGATATCGGCGCGCATAGCGAGCCGGTTCGCATGATCAATGCCGCCGTCGCGCCGACGGACCTTGCCAATCGTGCTCCGGCGAGGCTGCGACGAAGGACGCATATCGAGCAAGACCTGCTCAGGCTGCCGGTGTTCGGGCCCTCGGGAAGTTACGGCGAGGAGACGCTCTGGTACTGGAAGCAATTAAACCACCTGGCGTCCGAGCCGACCCGTATCCCCATCGATCTCTCCAGTCTGGATCGAGACGCCGAAGCGTCGTTCGATTTGAAGCTTCAATTTCGTGGCTGGTCGGACTCGGCCAGCACGGCTTTTCTGCCGATTCCCGATCACGTTGTCGAAGTCGCGCTCAACGGCAGTCCGCTCGGGACGGCCCAGTGGAGAGGCCGCGAGACACAGTTGCTCGACCTTTCCCGGATCCCGCTCGAACTGGCGCGGGACGGTGAAAACGTGATTGAAATCCGGGTGCCGCTGCGCCGCCATGGCAGCAACGCGGATCCGGTCATCGACGTGGTCTATCTGGATTGGCTGGAAGCTGAGTTCCCGCGCGGTTCGGGGTTGGACGAAGGCCAGGAGCTGATTCACGTATCGGCCGTTGGGCATGCCCAGCGGTTGCGTCTTAAACCTGCGCGCCGGCCCACGGGGGATGACCCGGTTCGAATCGAACTGTTCGATGACGATGGTTCCAGCGTGGTGGCGTCGGTACGCAGCGACGGGACCGACGCCGGGGCGGTGTTCGAGGCGTGGATTCCCGACCAAATGCGGCGTATTTGGGTGGTTCCGAATGACCGATTTCTGCGCCCGCAGTCGATCTCGCTTGACAGGCCCTCGCAGCTCGCCGAGAGCACCGAGCAGCGTGACTATTTCATCATCACTCACCCGAGTCTCACCGAAGCGACCCAGCCGCTGGTGCGGTTTCACGAGCGGAACGGGACGCGTACTGAGCTTGTGGACGTGCAGGACATTTATGACGAATTCAATTTCGGAATCAAACATCCACGTGCAATCCGTGATTTTCTTGCACACGCCCGCATTTACAGGGAAGCGCCCGCGCCTGGCCACGTGCTGCTTGTCGGAGACGCCAGCTGGTATGCCAGGGAACCTGCCGATGAGAGCGCCGAAAACGCCCGATACAACGAACGCGATCTTATTCCGACCTGGCAACTGCGCTCGCGCGACGGTCCTGCCGCCAGTGACAATCCGTTCGTAACACTGGTCGGTGACGACGTATTTCCCGACATGGCGATTGGCCGGTTCCCGGCCACCAGCCCGGCCGAAGTGCGCGCCATGGTCGACAAGACCGTGGCGTACATGGAGAAGCCGGCGCCGGGTGCCTGGCGTTCCCGCATTTTGCTGGCCAGCGAACCCACCGGTAATCTATCTGCCAGAAACGAACAGTTGGGCCGGCTCGCACGAGAGGCCGGGTTGAATCCCGATGAGCTGTTGGCCGATCCCGCTGCGGACGGCGAGCAGCACCAGAAACGAATACGCACGGCGCTGAATGAGGGCATGCTGGTTTTGCATTTTTTTGGCCACGGCGGGCGGTTCATGTGGCAGATGGCACCATCGAGCGGTAACGTCGGCAACCTGTTCGATATGGCGGACCTGGACATGCTGGCGCCGAGCGCCCGGCACCCCATCGTGCTGAGCATGTCGTGCGCAACCGGCCCGTTCGACCATCCTGCGGCGGATTCACTGGCCGAGAAATTTCTGCGCATCCGGGGTCGCGGCGCAGTGGCGGTGTTGGCCGCTTCTGCCCGCAACAGTCCATCGCTCGGTTTTACAAACAGCCTGCTCGAGGGGATTCTGTCGACGGGGACGCTGGGCGAAGCGGTTCAAGCCGCGAAAAGCGCCAGGATGCATCCTGATTCAGCCTTGTTCTACAACCTTTTGGGGGATCCGGCGCTCGTGCCTGCGCGCCCTGAACGCGGGCTGACGTCAGGCCACGAAATATCGAACTGAAACTCACGGGTCGAACCAGAAAGAGGTGACCACCGAAGGCCGGTGGTCACCGTGTATCGATATGCAAGGATCAGACCCGGCGACGACTCAAACCGACGCCGCCGAGTAGGGCCAGCGCAGCGAACAGCGCCAGCAGCGACCAGATGCCCAGAGTCGGTACAGCGATCGGAGCCAGAAGGGCGGTATCGCTGTCGGTCGCGCTTTCGTTTCCGGGATTCGGGTCCGAAGTCGACGCTGAGCTTATCGTTGCGGTGTTGCTCAGGGTACCCAGGGCACCCAATTGTACGTCGCAGATCGCGTTGTAGGTCACCGACGATCCGACCGGCATCGAGAGCGTGTCGTTCAGGACTCCGCTCGCATTGGTGTTGCCGCTGGCGCCACCGGTGGCTGAACTGGTCCAGCTGCAGTTCTGCAGCGGTGCCGGGAACGGGTCGTTGACGATCGCATCGCCGACGGCCGAAGGGCCGCTGTTCTCGGCCACGATGACGTAGCTGATCGGCGTTCCGGGCATGTGCTCAATCTGGTTGTCGGTCTTGCTGATGCTGAGGTCGGCCGAACCTGCCAGCGTGTTGACATCGGTCGCACTGTCGTTACCCGGCGTTGGATCGGAAACCAGGGCAGACGCGATGGTTGCGGTATTGCTGAGGTCGCCGGTGGCCGCAGCATCGACATCGCAGGTCGCGGTGTAGGTCACGGAGGATCCGACCGGCATGCCGAGCGTGTCGCCCAGGTTGCCGCTGTCGTTGGTATTGCCGGTTGCGCCGCCGACCGCTACGCTGGTCCAGCTGCAGTTGCTCAGCGGGGCGGCGAAGTTGTCGCTGACCAGCGCGTCACCGACATCGGAAGGCCCGTTGTTCTCGGCCACGATGGTGTAGGTGATCGGCGTGCCGGGCGTGTGCTCGGTTGCGTTGTCGGTCTTGGAAATCGAAAGATCGGCCGACGGCGTCAGCGCGATGTCGGCGGTACTCGTATTGTTAGTCAGGTCGGGGTCGGTGACGGAAGCGTCTGCCGCGATCGAGGCCGTGTTGCCGAGGTTGCCGGTCGCAGCGGAATCGATGTCGCAGGTTGCCGTGTAGGTCGCGGTCCCGCTGACCAGCAAGGACACCACGTCGCTGATGTTTCCGCCACCGGCGGCAGTGCAACTTGATCCGAGCGAGGCCGTACAGGACCAGCTGCAATTGCTCAGCGAGGCTGCGAAGGCGTCGGTGACGGTCGTCGTACCCGCAGCATCATTGGGGCCGAAGTTTTCAGCGATGATGCTGTAGGTGATCTGTTCACCGGGCGTGGCCGTGGCGCTGATGACGGACTTGACGATGCTCAGATCGGTATTCAAGGTACCAGCGCGGATGTTGACCGTGGTCAGGGTCAGTATGGTTGCTGCGCAAAGCGCAAGCCAGGTCGTCGTTTTCATTTCTATGCTTCCTCAAACATGAACTTGTCCAGGATTCAGCCGCTACGACCTGCATGAGCACTGCGCGCGGGCACGGATATCAAGATTCGCCAGGTTCAAGAAACCTACCTTTGGCCGGCAGCATACGCCCGGTTGCGGCAAAAGCTTTGAACTCAGACTAAAAACTCACCGCCAGAGTATAGGTGTTGGCCACCTAAATGTACAGAGGCCCGAAATCATGAGCAACGGGACGCTCTCAGCGCGGGGTCCTGTGCGTACCGGGCTCGACAGGGCCTGGATGCTCATTGATCGGCGAGCATCTCCGTTGCAATTCTTGCCTCGGCGCTGTCCGGAGCAATCCGTTGCAGTGAGCGTAAGGCTATCCTGGCCGCCTCGTCGTTTCCGTTGTGATATTCGACGGTAATCATCGCCAGGTGCGCTTTCAAATAGCCCGGCGCCAGGTCCAGCGCTCGGCGAAAAGACGCCCGGGCCTCCTGCAGGTCGCCGTTTTCGAACAGAAACGCGCCGTAGTTGAAATTCCCCTTTGCGTAGTACGGGCTTTGCGACAGCGCAAGCCTGAACTCGGCGTCGGCCCGGTCTGGACGACCGCTTCTGGCCCAGTGAACCGCGAGATCGACCCGTGCCGGCGCGAACTTGGGGTTCAGGCGCAGCGCGCGCTGAAGCGATTCCAGCGCGCGCTCGGGATTCTGCGTTTGATGGTAAAAACCCGAAAGCAGCCACAGCGCCCGTGCGCTCTCGGTTTTGCCGGAAAAGTCTTCGAGAATTTCGATCGCGGCGGCGTG
>JAIVHD010000282.1 GCA_020201235.1 Lysobacteraceae bacterium | reverse complement strand
CACCTGATCAGATCGTGCGCGGTCTGCTTATGGTATCCGGCGGCACCTCGTGACGGTAGCGTGGTAAATGAGGCGGGATTAGCGATCTATAATATAGCTTTCCTGATCGCCTGGAGCGTTGACGACATGGAGTTGGATCCGATCCTGTTATCCAGAATTCAGTTTGCTTTCGTGGTTTCCTTCCATGCGATTTTCCCGGTTTTCACAATCGGCTTGGCAGCCTACATCGCCTTGCTGGAAGGCTTGAACTATTTCAGGCCGAATCCGGTGCGCGAGAAATTATCCGGGTTCTGGATACGGATTTTTGCCGTCGTGTTCGGCATGGGTGTCGTGTCGGGAATTGTGATGGCTTTTCAATTCGGCACGAATTGGTCCAATTTCTCCTACGCTTCGTCCAATTTTCTGGGTCCGGTGCTCAGTTACGAAGTCGTCACGGCATTTTTTCTCGAAGCGACGTTTCTGGGTGTGCTGCTGTTCGGTCGCGACAAGGTGCCGCGGGGTGTGCATCTGTTTGCCGCCTGCATGGTTGCGCTGGGCACATTCATCTCATCGTTCTGGATCCTGGCGGCCAACAGCTGGTTTCACACGCCGGCCGGCGTCGAATTGATTGACGGCCATTTCCAGGTGACGTCCTGGTTGCAGGCCATTTTCAACCCATCCCTGCCGTACCGGTTCGCGCACATGGGCATTGCGTCGTTGATCACCGGCGGCCTGGTGGTGGTTGCGGTCAGCTCAATGTATCTGGTTCAGGGAAGAAACCCTCGATCCAGCCGCATGGCTCTGAAAATGAGCTTGATCATGCTGGCGCTCACAACGCCGTTGCAACTGTTCGTCGGCGACCTGCACGGCCTCAATACGCTGGAGCACCAGCCGATCAAGGTCGCGGCTATGGAGGGGCACTGGGAGACCGTGCAAGGTGCGCCGCTGATTCTTTTTGCGATTCCCGATTCGGAGGCCGAGAAAAATCATTTCGAAATCGGAATCCCTTATCTCGGCAGCCTGATTCTGAAGCACAGTTTCGATGGCGAGATCCAGGGCCTGAAATCGGTCGCCGCCGAAGACCGGCCGCCGGTTGGTATCGTGTTTTGGAGTTTCCGGATCATGGTCGCTTTGGGCCTGTTATTCATTGTGCTTTCCTGGGCCGGACTGATCCAGCTTCTGCGCGGCCGGTTGTTTGAATCGAGGCGCCTGCTGAGCGCATTTTCTTACGCCTATCCATTGCCGTTCATCGCGGTTCTTGCCGGCTGGATTGTGACCGAGGTCGGTCGTCAGCCGTGGCTTGTGCATGGCATGATGCGGGTCACCGAAGGGATTACCCCGTCACTGACCGGCTGGATGGCGTTGACCACCCTGGTCGGTTATATCGCCGTTTATTCGGTCGTGTTCGGAGCCGGGATCTATTACCTGAGGCGGGTCATTCAGGCCGGGCCGGACCCGATTGAAGATCCATCCACCCCGGAATCGGCGCAGCCGAAACGACCATTATCCGCATCCAATACCGATTTCGACGACGACATGCAGCCGGCGGAGGGATAAAACGATGGAAAATATCGATTTGACATTGATCTGGGTTGCCATCATCGGCTTTGGCGTTTTCATGTACGTGCTGATGGATGGATTCGATCTCGGCGTCGGCGTCCTGTTTCCGTTTGCGCCGGATGACGAATCACGCGATTTGATGATGAATTCGGTTGCGCCCGTGTGGGACGGCAACGAAACATGGCTGATCCTCGGCGGGGCCGGGCTTCTGGCGGCGTTCCCGCTGATTTACGCGGTGTTTTTACCGGCCCTGTACCTGGGCGTTTTCCTGATGCTGGCCGGACTGATATTCCGCGGTATAGCGTTCGAGTTCCGGTTCAAGTCGGGTTCGTCGAAGCATTGGTGGGACCGGTCATTCAGTTTGGGCTCGACGGTTGCCGCGCTTGCCCAAGGCGTGGTCATCGGCGCCTATATCCAGGGTTTCGAGGTGGTTGACTGGAAGTACGTCGGTGGCGCGTTCGACTGGCTGACGCCATTTACCTTGATGACCGGGATCGGCGTGGTGGTCGGCTATGCGCTGCTTGGGGCAACATGGACGGTTCCGCTGCTGACAGCGCTTGCGACCTTCTGGGTCTGGCACGGCATCCGAAGGCGCAGCGAAGCCATCCCGTTTATCGGTTCGATGGCGTTGTTCGCGCTGTTTTACCTGGGAATTCTCATTTCGATGTGGCCATACGCCGTGCCGCCCGACTATACCTTCTGGGATGCCGCGTCTGATCCGGGCAGTCAGCTGTTTCTGTTGCTGGGCGTGCTCTTTTTGATTCCGATCATTCTGGCCTACACGGCCCTCAATTACTGGGTATTTCGAGGCAAGGTCAAGCCCGGCAGTGGCCACCACTGATTTGCCCAAGCCCGACCCAAGGCGCAGTCGGCCGGATGGAGACAAAGGCGGCCTTATGCAGCCGTCGATGAGTGCCGAAGCTTGGCTGGCCGAAAACACCCCGGGCTGGTTGATGCCTTCGACGATCGCGCTTTCGCTGACCGATGGCATCGTCATCATCGCCCAGGCCGGGCTGATCGCAAACATCGCGGTCGAGGCTTTTGTCGGGCAGCGTGCCTTGGTCGGGCTGATGCCCGGCATGTGGCTGCTGCTGGCGGTATTGGTATTGCGGGCCGTGCTCGGTGGCGTGCGCCAGCGTCTGGCGGCCGGTGCCTCGGCGCAAGCTCGTTTTGATCTTCGGCAGCGATTACTGGCGGCAATCGCAACCCAGGGGCCGGTCCGGATGGGCGCGGCCGGATCGCTGATGACCACCTTCGACGAACAGGTCGAGGCGCTGGATGCCTATTACGCCCGCTACCTTCCGCAACGCAGTGCTGCGATGGCCATTCCGCCGCTGGTCGTGATGTTTGTGCTGGTGAGCGATTGGCTGGCCGGGTTGCTGTTGCTGATGACCGCGCCGCTGATCCCGCTGTTTATGATCCTGATCGGAATCGGCGCGCGCGACCTGGCACGCAGGCAGTTCAGAAGCATGGCGCGGCTTGGCGGCTGGTTTATGGATCAGGTTCGCGGCGCCGCGACGATCCGACTGTTCCAGGCCGAAGCGCGTGTGATCGGTCAGGTGTCCGATCGAACCGCGGCGTTGCGGCGCGAGACCATGCGCGTGTTGCGGCTGGCGTTTTTGTCATCGGCGGTACTCGAGTTTTTCTCGGCAATTGCAATTGCCAGCGTTGCGATTTATATCGGCCTGGGGTTGCTGGGGTATCTGAGTTTTGGCCCGGCTGTGAACTTGACGCTGGGTTCGGGCCTGTTCGTGCTGCTGCTCGCGCCGGAATTCTTCCAGCCGATCCGGAGCCTGTCTCAGGGCTGGCACGATCGGGCTGACGCACATGCTGCGGTTGATGAAATTCGCGCCGTCATCAACCAGGTGCCGGCCCGACCGCTGGCCGCGATGATATTGGCCGGGTTGCCGATGCGGCTCTGGTGCTGGAGTTTACCGATCGTTTTGATGATGGCCTGGATACCCGGATCGGCGAGGGCGGCCAAGGTCTGTCGGGCGGACAGGCCCAGCGGATTGCCCTGGCCAGGGCGCTGCTTCGGCCGCGTCCACTAATCTTGCTCGACGAGCCGACCGCGAGTCTCGACCCCGACAGCGAGCGCCAGGTTTTGGCGGCGCTGCAAAGGCTGCTCGATACGCGCCCGGCAACCGTGATTTGCGCCTCGCACCGCGCGGCAACCATGAGTTGGGCCGACCGGGTCATCGAAGTTGACGGCGGTCGCTTGAGCGAGCGCCGATCATGACGACACTCAAACAGCTGCTGTGGCCGGGTCGGAACGCCCGGCCCTGGTTGTTGGCGGCGACCGCGCTGGCTGCGCTGTCGGCGGGCTTCGCGCTGCTGCTGTTGGCGCTGTCGGGCTGGCTCATCACGGCCAGCGCGCTGGCCGGTCTGGGCACGCTGGCAGTGCTCGATATCTTCGCCCCCGGAGCCGGCATCCGAGCCTCGGCCATTGGCCGAACGGTTGCCCGTTACTTCGAGCGCCTGATCGGGCACGAAAGCACATTCAGACAACTGGCCCGGGTGCGAATCGAGGCCTTTCGGCGCTTGCTGGATATGCCAATCGATCGGCTCGATGGCTTGGGCCAGGGCGATACCCTGAATCGTCTTACACGCGACATCGATACACTCGATCATCTCGTGCCGCGGCTGCTCGTGCCGAGCGCCAGCACGGCCCTGGTCACAGTGCTGGCGGCGATCGGCCTGAGCCTGATGTCACCGCTGCTGGGCGTTATCATCGCGGTGGTTTTCGGGCTTGGCAGCATCACGATCCTGGCCTTGGGGGTGCGCCGGGCTCGGCAGCCCGGGTTCGAGCTCGCCATGGCCACGCCGGCCATGCGGCGTTCGCTGTCCGTCTGGTTACAGGGACTTGCCGAGCTTGTCAGTCTCGGACGCGCCACCGGGCAGGCGGCCGGCATCCTTGAACTCGCGCGCGACCAGATCCAAGCGCAGCGTCAGCAGCGCCATATCGAGGCGGCGATGCACAGTGCGCTGGCCATTGCCGGCGCACTCGGCTTCTGGCTGGTTTTTCTGGCCGGGTTATGGTTGCATCAACGCGCCCAACTGGCAGCGCCGATGGTCGCCGCGGCTGCGCTGGTGGCACTGGCGCTGGCCGATGCCATCCTGCCGCTGGCCGGCTCCTGGAGCTTTTTAGAAACCTGCCGGCGCGCGGCCGAGCGGGTCGACCAGCTCGGCCAAGCTGTAGACCTCGCCGAAGAGCCCGAAAAAAATTGTGCTTCTCAAGCCGTGGTCGGCGATGCTGACCTGATCCAGCGCGGGGGCTCCGTGCACACCGCGCCAACCCAGGCATTGGTCGGCTCGCTTGCGCTGCGTGATCTCGGCTTTCGATACGGCAAAATCGCCGATCCGGTGTTCGAACATCTGGAGTTGGACATCCAGGCCGGAGAGCGCATCACCATCCAGGGCAAAAGTGGAAGCGGCAAGACCACGCTTGCGAGGCTGCTGGCCGGCGTGCTTAAGCCAGGCTACGGCTCGGTCGTGCTTGGCGGCTACTCGCTGGCCGACTTGGCCGACTCGACCGTTCGGTCGACCATCGGCTATCTGCCGCAGCAACCTATATTGTTCAAAGACACGCTCGGCGCAAATCTTCGCCTGGCCAGGCCGGATGCATCGGATGCCCGCCTGACACGCGTTCTAGAGATGCTTGAACTTGGTGGTCTGTTGGGTTCTTTGCCGAACGGGCTGGAGAGCTGGATCGGCGAATACGGGCGTACGGTTTCCGGCGGGGAAGCTCGCCGACTGGCGCTGGCACGCCTGGTCCTGGCCGACTTTCCGGTGTTGATTCTGGATGAGCCGACCGCCGGGATCGACCTGGAAACGGCGCGCCGCATCAACCCTGTGCTGGAACAATGGATGGCCGAACGCACAGTGGTCATGCTGTCGCATGATCCCGACTCGCTCCCGCGCCACGACCGTTTGTTGTCGATCGTTCGGCATCGGGTGTCCACAATCCGGTACGGGAAAAATCGGGTGTACGCCGAAAGCGCGCCGCCAGAATCTGGCCGGCACCGGTCATGATCCGCCACAGTTTTTTCGAGCGTGCAGTGCTTACGCGTCGGCCGAGCACCTGCGGACCGGCCGATGCGATCGTACGACCGATGTCGCGATACACATCGCTGGCCGTGGCAATGGCCCAGCCGGCGCGCGCCGGCAGAGCGACGATGCCGACGTCGGCCGATCGGTAATAGGGCTCGGCGGCGGCGACCAGGTGGCAGGCCAGCGGATAAACCGCTGGCTGCCGGTCGGTCCGTGCCAGTTCGTCGACTGTCAGCCCGGCCTGGTCAAGCCATTGACCGGGTAGATAGCAGCGGCCCACGCGTGCATCTTCGACGATGTCGCGGGCGATGTTGGTCAACTGGAAACCCATGCCGAGATCGCAGGCACGCAGCAGTGTGTCGTGATCGCGCACGGCCATGATGCGGGCCATCATGATGCCGACCGCACCGGCGACAAAGTAGCAATACTCCAGTGTCTGCTCGAACGTGTCCGGTCGCCATCCATGCGCATCCAGCTCGAAGCCTTTCAGGTGATCTTCGATCAGCGCCGGCGACAAGTCGTGACGGCGACCGACTTCGGCCAGCGCCTGCCAAGCGAGGTCTGCCAATGGCTGTCCAGCCAGCGCATCGAGTGAGTTCTGCTTCAACGCGGCCAGCGCCTTCGGCTCGGCCGGCAGACCACGACCGTGGCCCAATTGTTGTCCATCGGTAACATCGTCGCAGTGGCGGCACCAGGTGTAGAGCAGCATGACGTCGCGGCGCATGGCCGGCCGAAACAGTCTGGCGGCCGAGGCAAAGCTCTTCGAGCCCACGGCGATGGTCTGTTCGGCTCGGCGGCCCAGGCTTGCCTGATCCATACCGGTCAGCACGCCTGCGGCGGCAGGTCGAAATCGTCCAGCATCAGGCCTGCGGTGGCGCGCGCCGAGCCGACCACGCCGGGAATCCCGGCTCCTGGATGGGTCCCGGCGCCGACCAGGTACAGGTTCGGGATGTTCGAATCGCGATTGTGCGGTCTAAACCAGGCCGATTGGGACAGTACCGGTTCGACCGAAAATGCCGAGCCGAGATGAGCGTTCAGTTCATCGCGAAAGCCGAATGGGTGCAGCGTGTGCACGCTGACCAGGTCTTGCTTTAGTCCCGGGATATGGTGCTGTTCGAGATAGTCCAGAATACGGTCGGTATAGGCCGGCCCGATTTCATCCCAGTCGAGGTCAGCCGTGCCCAGGTGCGGGACCGGCGATAGCACGTAGTAGGTGCTGCATCCGTCGGGTGCCAAAGACGGGTCGGTCAGCGTCGGGGCATGCAGGTACAGCGAGAAATCCCCGGATAATTCGGGGGCGTTGAAAATGTCGTCGATCAGTTCGCGGTAGCGTGGGCCGAACAACACCATGTGGTGTTTCAGATGCCGATGAACACGCTTGAGGCCGAAGTAAATCACGAACAGCGACATGCTCCAGTTTTTTGACTTCAGGGCCTTTTCCTGCTGACGTCCGCGGTCGGTATGACCCAAAAGTTTGCCGTAGG
>JAIVHD010000062.1 GCA_020201235.1 Lysobacteraceae bacterium | reverse complement strand
ACCGATCAACGACCAGAGCAACATACAGAATATTATCCACCAGTGTCGCGTAAATTTTGCTGCCGTTTTCCGAAACCGCAGACGGCATTGCCGGGTAGCGCTCGTTGTCGCCATCTCCGTAAAACAGCCCATTGACGGTCGGTGCCTGTGCGATCGCCAACGAACAACCAACCAGTAGCGTCAATGCCGCCACCAGGCGGCCAAATAAGGACGACCACGGCCTTGACGATTTGCGAAGCACATGAGAAATCGGAGAGTGGAGATGTAAAAGCACTGTATGACCCCTTTCTAATGCGACTTGATCGATGCCGGCTGGAAGTCAACCAGGCTCGGAATATCTTGAACATGCAGCCAGGAAACGACCCCGAATCCTTGGCGCACTTTTTGTATTTTTGCTGAAAACGTCGGAAGTTTACTTGAAAAGGAGATCGGCGTCACTCTTTTTAAACTCAAACAAGATCTTAAAAGCATCAACCAGACGAATTCGTGAATTTCCTGTCCTCTGGCCTTTTCTTTCAAAATCGCTCTATTTCCGATTGATCACTGAATCCTATGATTCTTCTCGCATTCAGCACATCGTACTTGCGTGCAAATTCAGTGCCAAAAAGTGAATCGCAGCACAAAGCCATGCCAAGTTAGCCCTTGCAGAGTATTGGCTGTATGCTGTGTGCCTCAGTCGCAGAGCCCATTTTCAAGAAAAAGCCCAAAACCATCCAAAAGTGTCAAAATCCGTCACATTCTGGAAGACAAACCGCTCTTTCCCCGCAGGGCAGAGCCCGTGCTCTGGCAACATCAGATGCTTTCATGGCCGCCGGAAACGACTCATGCAATCAGAAGTATTGCCACATTCAGGGCTGCGGACGGATTCATCGAAAACGTCTCGACCGATCCCAATCCGCCCGATAGAAGCCAGCGCGTCGTCAATCGACAACGCCCTGTGGCGCGAGTGCTGGGTAAACCGGTGAACGGGTTCCAGCGCTATCGTGCCCTGCCGAAAGCAGAACGTCGCGAATTATGGTCGGCAGCCTGGCGATTGATCATCGTGCGCCTGTGTCTGTCGACGGGTATCGAGCGGACCCAGCGTTGGCTGGATGGCCAGGTTGAGGACTCTTGCTTGAATCCAGCAGCTTCTGCCGAACACTGGCAGCGCCGCGGTGTGGCACTGAAACGCGTCGGCCACCGGCTGCCCGGTGTCGCCTGCCTGGCCCAGGCAATAGCCCTGCGATGGTGGATGCGCTCGAGCGGCCTCGATGCCCAACTCCAAATCGGCGTGCGTCAGGACAAAAACGAACTCAAATCCCACGCCTGGGTAGAACTGAATCGCCAACCCATCGACGAAACTCCTGAAATCGTCAGCCAGTTCAAAACGCTACGGAAAGGATGACACGAGCCCACGACGACCCGCCCTTGAATACGCAGGTCGGGGCTGCGTTTTCGACGGCCAAAACCATCAAACACCACCAAGCACCCGATCCCGGTGCCTGGCACTCAAGCCCCGGTTCTCCGCGAGCGGCCCCCGGGTGGATCCTGCAACAGGGCCCGTCGGGGATGTCACCCCGACCGACCCGGCTTTTCCGACTGAAACCCGCTTCGCCCAGACCGCTTCAAAGGCCCACTATTCGGCAATCACAATCGCCGGATCGCCGAGGATGGTCCAGCCCAGGATGGCATCTTTGCGCTGCGGCTGGGTCTGGGCCAGGTCCTGCTTGGCATAGGTCAGTGCCTGGCCGACCGTCATCCCGGCTTGACTCAACAGCGGCATCAAGCGCTCACCCAGCTGCTGACCGGATGTGGCTTCCGTCCAGGTCGATGAGCCGACCACCACCGCGGCACCACGATCTTCGGCCAGCATAAACCGGTGACCCAGCGTGTTATACGACGGGATCACATGATAGCTGTTCCAACAGCCGTATTGCACCACCGCGGTCGGGCGACCGTAATTGCCCAACTGGTCAATATCGGCACTGGAGAACAGGCCATCAAAGGTCCATACCGTGTGGCTGGAGTGCCCAACAAAGCTGGTCAGTGACACGCCCTGGTTGATCGCTGAGATCAACCGGTCACGGGCCGCTTCCACCGGCTCCCTGTCCAGGTAAGCCTGGGTCGTTGACCAGTTCTCGCCCAGCATGGCCTCGAACACTTCGCTACCGCTGGTAAACGATACGTTCGGTTCCTGCTTGTCGGCTGCCAGTACCGCGTTGTAGTGATAGCTGCGGCTGGCGTAGTCCAGCGTCTTGGCGATCACCTCGGCCAGTTCGGCGTTGCTGCGCACCGGCAAACGGCCAATCGGCAAGTCCGGCACTTGATCACCATCCAGGTCAACCAACAGCGCGTCGGCCGGGGCAAACCTGACCAATTCACCGGTTGCCGCATACAGGCTCGGAATAAAGCTGATCGAGTTGTTGCCCAGGTTGTTCTTGTAGTCGTAGGTATCACCGCCGACCAGCAGCACGTGCTCATAGCCCATGGTCCTGGCGGTTGCCCGGATATACGCCTGAATCGCGGCCGGATCGACAATACCGCCGTTGAACTGGTCATAGATATCCAGCACATTGACCACCCGCACCCGGCGGCCGGCGGCTTCGTGGTGCTCGACCAGCGGCTGCAGCCCGCCCATAAAGTTCGGGTGGGCAATCATCAGGTAGTCGGCACTGCCACGCGTGATATCCACCGGTGCCCGGCCCGGCTCGATCACTGGGGTCAGCAGGCTGGCCGTATCACTGACGTAGTAGTCAGCCTGACCACCAGCACCCGTAAACGTCACTGAGATCGGGTGCAGGCCATTAACCTTAAGCCGGCTGATCCGGGTCACCTTTTCATCTTCGATCTGGTAAACAACGGGCGTGACCGTACTCAGGCCTTCGACCCGATACGTGCCCCCCTGGCCCCTGAACTGCAGCTTGCCGTCACGGGCCACCAACGAGCGTGGGTAACTGACATCAAAGCCGTTCAGGCTGACAATATCCCAGGACGCACCGGTATCACCCGGTAGGCGTAGCGTCAACGTGTTGGTGCCGTTGTGCAACAGGCCCGAAGGCAGCTTGACGCTGTGGTTGCGAAGCGTCTGGCCGTCGAAGCTGTCGGACTTGAGCGGCCTGCCGTTGAGCTCGATGATTACATGGTGGTCCGGGCTGACGTCTGACCACGAGGTCATGCCCCAGTACTCGATATCCAGTTGGCCCGCCGCGCGCGGTACCAGGTTGTCGGCCTCGAAGGTAAAGTCCCACTGCCTGGGCGTGGTGTGAGTCAACATCCGGGTGTCATACCACGGGCTGGCTGATGGCGAACCGGTACTGTACTGTTGTTCGCGCCAGACCGACGCCTGTTCCACGTAAGTCGTCTGCACCGAATCAGCGCCCAGGTGGACGCCATATTTGCCCAACGTTCTGGCCGTGGCCAAACCATGACCCGCGCGGGCCATCATCCGGCTGACCTCGCGCAGGCCGGTCTGCAGCTCGTAGACATTGCGGTCGGTATACAGGCTGTCGTGCCCGCGACCATAGAACTCGACAAAATCACCCGGGCCAAAGCGGCCACGGGCTTCGGTATACACCGGAATACTCCGGCCACCATGGGTCACGCCGATCTGGCTGGCCGGTACACCGTACAGGTCCAGGCCGTTGGCCAGCAGCTGCTCGTAAGTCACCCGGTAGACACCCTCCTGATCGACCAGCAGGCGGACCGGATCGGCCGCTCGCTGTTGCCAGCCATGGGCGCGTTGCTGTTCAAAGCCGCGGTTCTCATCGGCAATTGCTGCCCAGTCAATGGCCTGCACTTGGGGCCGACGCCCGTGGGCCCGGCCGATCTCAAACGGTCCGTGCACAGTTTGGGTGCCATCCAGTGCGACATCTTCCAGGAAGATCCGAACCAGGTCGGTCCGCCGGACCGAGAACGAATAGTCCTGCGGATCCGTCGAATCAACCACGTGCGAGGCGATCAACTGACGGTTCAGGTCATGCCAGCGACCATCACGGGTCTCGCCATACACATTAAACCCGGCGTTGGCAAGCTCGCTCGAGGTCGACCAGTCAATCGTCAGCGAACCATCCGACTGGCGGGGGTTGATGTAGGCCAGCGTGACCGGGGTGCCGGTTACACCACACGTTGCGGCGTTGTACTCAAGCAGCGTCTCGGCAACAATGTTTCCAAAATCATCACGCCCTTCCACACGAATCTGGAACAATTGGCCCTGATTGTAATCAAGGCCCAAGGTATTCCACTCCATAAACCAGGTGTTGAAAAACTCGTCCGGTCCCGCAGACGGTCTGGTCACCGGATTTTCCGTCTGATCCCAGGCAATGGCGCTGGTGAATTGGGTGCTGACGCCATTTTGCCAGTAGTAGAATTCGACTTCACTGACCCCATTGACCGTCGCCGTCAAGGAAATCGGGTTGTTGTTGGTTTCGGTTCCACAGCTCGCCGTAATGTCGATGGCTTCGATACGGCGGAAAATATGATCTTCAACCTCACCCGATGCAGCGCGGCCGGTAATGCTGTTGCCACCCTGTCCAGCTTCATTGGTAATGCGCCAGCGAGTAGCCAGTACGTCACCGGTATTGGCAGGAAGGTCAAACTCCAGCTCGTAAACCCCTGGCTCTGGCAAATAAGTGTCACCGAGCGGACCCGCAAACACAAGTCCAGGTCCATTGGTGTTGACCAGATTGGCCTGAGTCATCGTGCCATCGCCATTGAAATCGATAAACCCGCTCAAATAACCCGCCTGACCAATCGTCACTTCGAACGTGGCCGTCTGACCGGCAATCCAGTCCGGCGTCATGATTCGGACGCTTTCCTCATCGTCTGCAGTTGCCAGATCATCACCCAGAGCGGTCGGTTGCGGAGCGCCATCGGGTTCGCTATCCAGACTATCTCCAAGGCTTGTGCCGAATGGATCAATCACATGACGCGCGCCATCATCGGCAAGCAGGGTCAGGTACGGCGCCGGCAGATCACCGAAATCTTCCAGTGCCGTAGGGTTTTCTGGATCGTTTGGGAAAACATCGTCCTGG
>JAIVHD010000061.1 GCA_020201235.1 Lysobacteraceae bacterium | reverse complement strand
GAGGTGCTTCCCGCCGAAAGCGGCATCAAGGGACCGCCGGTCCTTATTGAGCTGGTGCGCAACGAGGTCAAGCTCGAAGAGCAGGCCGCGAAGTCGTCGATCCAGGAGATCGAAGTTGACGGCGAATTGCGCCGCATCGGGATTATCGACGTGCCGGTGTTTTACGTCGATTTCCGGGGCCGTGCGCGCAACGAGCCCGACTACCGCTCCAGCACGCGCGATGTCCGACGCCTGATTCACGAACTTGAAGCCGACGGCATCGAGGGGCTGGTAATCGACTTGCGCGGTAACGGCGGCGGCGCGCTGGTCGAGGCAACCACCATGACCGGTCTGTTCATCGACGAAGGTCCGGTGGTCCAGGTTCGCGACGCCGGCGGTCGGGTCACCATCGAAGCCGACCGCGAACCCGGCATGTCCTGGGATGGCCCGCTGGCGGTTCTGGTCGACCGCTCCAGCGCTTCGGCATCCGAAATTTTTGCCGCAGCCCTTCAGGACTACGGCCGCGGCATCGTCATCGGCGAGGCCACGTTCGGCAAGGGCACGGTTCAAAACCTGTTCAACCTCGACAATTACGCCAATGACGACAAACGGCTCGGTCAGGTAAAACTGACCATGGCCAAGTTTTTCCGCATCGACGGTGGCTCGACCCAATCCCGCGGTGTCGTGCCGGACATTGAACTGCCCACGTTCACCGATCCAACCGAATATGGCGAAAGCGCACTGGATTACGCGCTGGAATGGAGCCAGATTGAACAGACCGACTACCAGCCGCTTGCCAATTTAGCGCCGTTGACGCAGGCCGCTCGCAAACTCCATCTGGCCCGCCGTGAAAGCGACGAAGAGCTGCAAGAACTAATTAAAGACTATGGTCGCTACGCAGCGTTGAGAGAGCGCACCAGCATTTCGCTGCTCGAAAGCGAGCGCCTGAAAGAACACGAGGAATCTGAAGATCGCCGCCGGGCGCGTTTTGGCCACGACGATGCCGACATCGAAGGCGCTGAAGACGGCGTAGAGGTCGATGGCGGTACCGACGACGCGGACTCCGAACAAACCGACGACGGCGACCGGCAAGGCGATGACGAACAAACGCCCCCCGACATCCTGCTCAAGGAGTCGGCACGGATCCTGGTCGATCTGATCGAACTCGACCGCGACCAGCATCGCCTGGTCCAGGTCGCGGAGCCGCCGACGCCCGGATCGCTGGACTGATCACAGCCCTGGCCGGCCATTTCCGGCAAAGTCGCAACAACCGCCGCCGATGACGGCGGCCGCGATCAACCGAACGGCTGATCCGGCAACAAGCCGCAGCATCCCGTCGACAGGGCGCGGTAATCTACCCCGCATGTTGCACAATTTCGAGACCCGCCTGGCAACCGATCGGTCCCGATCATGAATAGCGAGATTGTTCAGGTCGCCATCCCGGTTCCGGTTTACCGGCTGTTCGATTACCTGGTGCCGGCGCAACAGCCTTCACCCGCGCGCGGCTCACGCGTACTGGTCCCGTTTGGACAGCGAATGCGGGTCGGCTTGGTCGTTTCTACCAATGCCGACTCCAAAGCAGAGCCGGCCTCGCTAAAACGCATCGAATCGGTGCTCGACGACAGCCTGGTGCCGCAGGAACTGCTCGATCTGCTGGTCTGGACTGCCGATTATTATGCCGCCCCCCCTGGTGAAGTGGTCGGTCACGCCCTGCCCTCGGTTTTGCGCAAGCCAGTGCCTTCCAGAGCGCTGGCCAAGACGTGGCTGAAAATGACCGAAATTGGGATTCGCGCCGATTTCAGTCGCGCACCCAGGCAACAACAGATTGCGCAATCGCTCCAGTCCGGGCCGCTCCGCCGGACCGAGCTGGCCGCACAAGGCGTGTCTTCCGAGGCCGTGCGCAGGATGCTGGATGCCGGCACCATCGAGGCCTGCCTGCCGCCGCATTCCCAGGCCATACCGGGTCCTGAACTCAATGCCGAGCAACGCCGCGCGGTTGCGGCCATCCTCGGCGCACGACGCCATTTTCAGGCCTTTGCACTGGCCGGAGTAACCGGCAGCGGCAAAACCGAAGTCTACTTGCAGGCCGCGCGCCACCTGTTGCAGCGCAATCGCCAGATTCTGGTCCTGCTGCCCGAAATCGGTTTAACCCCGCAGTTCGTCCGCCGGCTCGAAGCGCGACTGGGTCGCCCGGCCTGGGCCTACCACTCGGGATTGTCTGAAACCGAACGCCTCAATACCTGGCAGGCGGCCCGATCGGGCCAGGCCGAGCTCCTGGTCGGAACCCGCTCGGCGGTGTTTCTGCCGCTTTCCAGGCCCGGTCTGATTGTGGTCGACGAGGAGCACGACAGCTCGTTCAAGCAGTTCGACGGCATGCGCTACCACGGCCGCGACGTCGCCGTGCTGCGCGCCAGTCGCCTCAACATCCCCATCGTACTGGGCTCGGCCACGCCGTCGCTGGAAACGCTGTTAAACGTCGAGCGTGGTCGTTACCGGCTGATCGAACTGCCCAACCGTGTCGGTACCACCCGCCAGCCGAAGTGGCAGGTTCTCGATGTGCGCGGCCAGACCTTCGAAGATGGCTTGACGCAGGAATTGCGGCAACGCATCGAGACCCGGCTAAAGGCCGGACAACAAGTCCTGATCTATCGCAACCGGCGCGGCTTCGCGCCGATTCTGATGTGCAATGAATGCGGCTGGCAGGGCGACTGCGAGCGTTGCAGCGCACACCTGACCTGGCACCGCTCGGCCGGACAACTGCGCTGTCATCACTGCGGTTTTTCGCGCCCGGTTCCAGCTCGCTGCCCGGATTGCCAATCGCCGGACCTGCAAGCGTTGGGCGAGGGCACGCAACGGATCGAGGCCGCGCTAAAAGCCCGCTTCGGCGACTACCCGGTCTATCGCATCGATCGCGACAACATCCGCGGCCGCGAGGACTTCGAAGCCGCATTGTCAATCATCGCAAAACGCGAGCCGTGCATTCTGGTCGGCACGCAGATGCTGGCCAAAGGTCACCACCTGCCCGGAATCGGTCTTGCCATCATGCTCGACGCCGATCAACTACTGTTCAGCGCCGACTTCCGCGCCGCCGAACGGCTTGCCCAGAGCGTAATCCAGGTCGCCGGGCGAGCCGGACGCGACCAGCCCGGTGAGTTCATCCTGCCCAGCCGCCACCCCGAGCACCCAATGATCCAGCTGTTGGCCAAAGGCAATTACCTGCGCTCGGCCGGCCTGCTGCTGGACGAACGCCGAAGCACCGAGCTACCACCGTGCTGGAACCTGGCCATGATCAGAGCCGAGGCCGCCGAAACCGCAACCGCAGTCGAATTCCTGAACCGGGTCCGCCAACTGATCGCTGATCCATCGCTGCGCATCGGCGGCCCACTGGCCGCGATCCTACAGCGCCGGGCCGGCTTCTGGCGCTTTCAACTGTGGCTGATGTCACGCAGCAAAGCCGCGATCAGGATTGAACTTCAAACGCTGATCCCGCGCATCAAGCGCCTGCGCGGCGCGCACCGCGTGCGTTGGCACATCGACGTCGACCCGATTGAAATGTAGGCTCAGATGCACTCTTCCCAGGCCGCGCCCTGGCGACGCGGATCGGCCGCGGCAGCAACGTCGCTGACCGCGTTGACGCCGCCGAAGAACAGACTCCGGGCGGGCCAGAAGCGGATTTGCGCGGCCGCATCCCGGATTCGTCCGGGCAGGTCTTTCGGCCAGCCTTTAGGGTCCATCTCGATTGCCAGCACATCGTTTTCCAGGTGCAGGCGCGGAGCCTCGATTGCGCTTTTCAGATCCATCCCGAAGTGCATCGTATTGCACAGCACCTGCGCGATGGCGGTGCGAATCCGGTTTGACCCGCCGCTTCCAAGCACCAGATTGACCTCACCCCGGCGCACCAGGGTTGGTGCCATCATCGTCGACAAACGTCGATTGACCGGCCACTGATGAAAGCCCAGGCGATTCAGGTCCTGCTCGCCCAGCATGTTGTTGAGCATGAAACCGCAACCCGGAATCACCTGGCCGCAGCCCTCGCCGTTGGAAATCGTCATGCCGGCCAGGTTGCCCCGGCGATCGCGCACGCTGATATGGGTGGTGCCCTTCGAAACGCGGCCGCCGGTACCGAGCAAGGCCTCAAACGACCTCTTCAGCACACGGCTGCTGCGCAGGCACTCGGGCCGCTCCAAATCAAGACGCTGCTGGTCGCTGGCGCGCATGGCCGCAGCCAGCGCCTCTATATGGGCCGGCGAGCCGAAGTCGGTTTGCCGCGGCAAGCCGCGCTCGAGCGCGCCGGTCATCAGCGCCACCATCAAGCCGCCAAACGCCGGCGGCGGATTCGACCAGACCGTCGCATCAGCCAGCGTCCACTTCATCGGCCGGCGCCACAAGACCCGGTAACGACTCAAATCCTGAAGCCCGATCTGGCCGCCGCTGGCCACCGAAGCCTGCGCAATTCGAGCTGCGATGTCACCGCGATAGAAGGCATCCGCGCCTTGCTCGGCCAGGTATTGGAAGCAGTCGGCCAGATCCGGATTGGCAACGCGTTGTCCGGGTTCAGGCAGGGCATCATGCTGGCCGACCAGGCCAAAAAGGCGCGCCGAACCGGACGTGGCGCGCACGATCGGCTCGAGTATGCGCAGCGCCTCGGCCTGCGTGCCATTCAACACGACGCCAGCGCGCGCCAATGCGATCGCCGGCTGCAGCAGCAGCTCCATTGGCATCGAGGCATGGCGACCGTGCAAGGCAAACAGACCGGCGACCATGCCGGGAACCGCAGCCGACGCCATACCGATGTGAAACTCCTGCACATCGGTGCCGAAATTGCCGTAAATCGGATAAAAATCAAGGCCGTCGAGACGCCGCATCAGCGGCGTCTGGGTAAAAAAATCCGCAATCACAGGTGCCCGACCATGCAGTCGAAGCAGGGTCGAAACATGCAGTCTATTTTGCAGGATTCGCGGCAAGGCGTGTCCCGGCCAGACCACCGTTGGCGACAACCTTCATCCGGTTTGCCCGCCCGCCTGCTCCGCAATCGCATAACAGTGCCTCGGGTACACTATCGCTTGCTGTTTTTTTGAGAGTCGATCATGCGAATTTTCACCCTGATGCTTGTCTTTGCACTGTCACCCCAGGCCAGCGGGCAAATTCCGGCCGACGTCACACTGGAAGCGGTCGACGGTGTTGCCGGCCTGAATGTTCCTTTGGGCATCAAGAACGCCGCCGACGGCAGCGGGCGCTTGTTCATCATTGAACAGGGCGGCACCATCCGGGTGATTGACGGCGACGGCACGCTGCTTGCAACGCCGTTCGTCAACCTCGGCAATCTTGTCACCAGCGGCAACGAGCGCGGCCTGCTGGACGTCGCCTTCCATCCGCAGTTTGCGAGCAACGGGCTGTTTTACCTGCACTATTCAGCCGGCAGCAACCGGCCCGCTGGCACCGCAAGCGGCGACACCATCGTTGCCGAATTCAGCCTGTCCGGCGACCCGAATGTCGGCAACAGCACGCCCGAGCGGGTCATCCTGACTGTGGCTCAGGATTTTGCCAACCACAACGGCGGTCAGATGCGTTTTGGCCCGGACGGCTACCTGTACCTCGGTCTTGGCGACGGCGGCAGCGGCAACGACCCGTGCAACCGCGCCCAGACGCTTGACCCGGCCACGCTGGTTGATCCATCAAGCTGTAACAGCAGCGCGTCACTGGACGATTCGCTGGCGCTGCTCGGCAAAATGCTGCGCATCGACGTCGACAACACCACGCCGGCCGGTGCCAACAACCTGTGCGCCGCCAACGGCGATGGCTCGGCAGAGTATTCAATTCCGGTCGAAAATCCTTTCTCCGGCCAGGCCAATCGCTGCGGCGAAGTGCTGCTGTCCGGCCTGCGCAACCCCTGGCGCTGGAGCTTCGACCGCCAGACCGCCGACCTGTGGATCGGCGATGTCGGCCAGAACACCTGGGAAGAAATCGATCTGCTGAACTGGCCGCTGGCCGGCAGCGAAAACCTGGGCTGGAAGGTCTGCGAGGCGAGCTGGCTGCGCGACTCGACATCGACGCCGTGCAACCTGTCCGGTTCTGTTCTGCCGGTGCTGGAATACCGTCGCAACAAGGGTAACTGCTCAGTCACCGGCGGCTACCGCTACCGCGGCCCGGTCACCAGCCTCGGGGGTCGCTACGTCTACGGCGATTTCTGCAGCGGCAACATTTGGTTCGCACGTGATCAAGACGGTAACTGGCAGAGCGAGTTGTTCCAGAGCATTGGCAATATACGATCATTCGGCGAAGATGAGCAAGGCAACCTGTATGTACTGTCGGGCTCGACCCTGCTGAGATTCGAAGGCAATGTCACCGACCTGATCTTCGCCGACGGCTTCGAAGCGACGAATTGATCGCTTTCCTGGGCCAAACGCAGGCCATGGCGGCACAACGGCAGGTGGTGTGATGAATCAGGCGGGCGCAGCCCGGCGTTCGTGCGCCGACCATCAGGCATCAAAGTCCCCGGACGATGACCTTGCCGCAGACATTCATTCTCGCGATGTTGCATTCACCAGTCGCAGGCTTTTCGCCGCTTGCCTCAACCGCCTGTCATGGGTCCACAGCGTTGCATCGGCCGCAAGCGCGACGGCTGCCAGAAGATGGGCATCGACAAATCCGATGCCTTTGCCCATGAGGCAGTTTGAGTCGATGAAGGTCATGACTTCGCCATTGGAAGCCACAGGAGCGCCCGAAAGATTGGATAGAAGTTGAAGGGTATCCTGGCGGTCACTGAGGTTACTGCAAGCGATTTCGCCCAGGACGAACGGGTGCATCAGTACGCGGTTGCTTTCCAGCAGATCGGCAAGCCGAGAGACGCCGTTACGAAAATGAGCGATCCAGACCGACGTGTCGACCAGAGTCATTGCGCGTCGGTCTGCCGGCGCGGAATGGTCTCCAATTGCGGCTGGGAGCCGCCAAGCCGCGCCAGGCACCTGGCGCTTTCGCGTTCGATCAGGGCCCGGATCCCTTCATTAGCCAAAGCTGCGCGTTCCTTGATGCCGGATACGCGTTCCGCTATCGCCAGCAGTTCGTCGTCCAGGTTTACGGTTGTTCTCACGGGATGGTTTCCACGAATCGTTGTTCGCTAAAACCATACATCATTTGATGTCGAATTCGATGCGCAGATTTACGCGCCGCGTTGCATTTTCAGAATATTGCGGACGGAATCCTGATCTCAGTCGTCCTGAGCGTCAGTCACGGTAACGGTCTTTCGAACAGTCGCCGTGAGCCCTCCGATTATCATACGATTGATGCGCTATAGCATAGGTTTTCGCGGACAAGATGCTCTAGTCGATAAGTCAGAAAAGAGACGGCCACCCCGGAAGAGTGCGCTGAAGAGGGACCGGTGGCCAAGCGTCGTATCCGAATTCTGGATCGGAAGATCTGCGCCCCGGACAACTTCAACGCCGATGCATGCAAAAAGACTGAATGATCTGGTCAGAGATGTCTGCGTGCACCATGCGGTAGTGGAGCACGCGAACCACAAGCACAGCATCATCAACCAGTACATAGAAAACGATGTGCGAACGGTGCTCAAAGCGGCGTAGTCCCTTCGCGAGTTGTTCAGCCCGCCGACCAATAGTGGGATTCTCGGCGAGATTCTCGAAGCAGGCCTTCAACT
>JAIVHD010000060.1 GCA_020201235.1 Lysobacteraceae bacterium | reverse complement strand
TGACAGGCGAGCAGGCGGTCGAGAAAATGCACGCCGGTGCCAACCTGGTGCAGCTCTATACCGGCTTCATCTATCACGGTCCAGCCTTGATCAAAGCCTGCGTCGAGGCGATCGAAGCCCAATTTTATGACTGATCGACTCGGGTCAACAGCGCTTTACAGGACACGCCAATGGAAATGCAACGAATCACACGTGCACGGCTGGATGGCTTCAGCACATTCCGGCTGCCGGCCAGCGCCCGGGAACTGGTATTGCTCGAGGATGCCGGCGATCTTCGCGTGCTGCTCGATACCGGCCAACCGGTACTGATCCTCGGCGGCGGCAGCAACACGCTGTTTGTCGGCGATTTCGACGGCCGGGTGATCGTCAACCAGTTAACCGGAATTGATAGCGAAGTCGTCGATCGTGACCGCGTGCTGATCACTGCCGGGGCCGGTGAAAACTGGCATTCACTGGTGCGCTGGACCCTCGACCGCGGCCTCTGGGGCATCGAGAATCTTGCCCTGATCCCTGGTCTCGTTGGTGCCGCGCCAATGCAGAACATTGGCGCATACGGGGTCGAACTGGCGCATTGCCTGCATGCCGTCCAGGCTTTCGACCGCAACTCCGGCGAGATTGTGTGGCTCAAGGCCGACGACTGTGCACTGAATTACCGGCACAGCCGCTTCAAGGGTGAGGACGCCGGCCGCTTCGTAATTTTGGCGATTCAGCTTGAATTGTTCATGCACGGAACGCCGGTGCTGGAATATCCGTCGCTGATCGACGAACTGGCGCGCCACGGCCAGTCCCAGCCGGGCGACTCGCGCACGGTCGCCGCAGCCGTCATGCGAATTCGCAAGCGCAAGCTGCCCGATCCCGAGCATATTCCCAACGCCGGAAGCTTTTTTAAGAACCCGGTGATCGAAAATTCTCAGGCCCAGGCACTGATTGATGCCAATCCCGAGCTGCCTTGGTGGCCCGACAAGCCGGGTTGCACCAAGCTTTCGGGCGGCTGGCTGATCGATCAGCTTGGCTGGCGCGGAAAAACGGTCGGCGACGCCCAGGTGTATGAAAAACACGCCCTGGTGCTGATCAATCGCGGCAATGCCAGCGGCGCGGACGTGGTTGAACTGGCCCGGCGCATCCGGGCCGACGTCGAGCGCAATTTCAACATTGTCCTGGTCCCCGAGCCGGTCCTGGTGGGTGGAGCGCTCTGAGCCCAGCGGATTCACCTGCCCACCTACTGTAGCACCGCCATGCCCCGCGTCCGGGGCGTTTCGCTCGGTCACCCAACGCTCCAGCCACGGCACTTGGCGGCAGCTCGTCACGGAGGGCCGGTGAATAACGCGGGCTGAGCCTGAAAGCGCGTCACCCGACCGAGAACGCACGTTTATACTCAGAGCAAGATCACAAGGAAACGCCAGCAACATGACCGATTCAGAATCCTATGCCCCACCCAGAATCTGGAAGTGGGAAAGCGAGAGCGGCGGCAAGTTCGCCAAGATCAATCGCCCGATCGCGGGCCCGACGCATGAAACGGAATTGCCGGTCGGCAAGCACCCGCTGCAGGTCTATTCGATGGCCACGCCCAACGGTGTCAAGGTCACGGTAATGCTGGAGGAGTTGCTGGCGCGCGGATTCACCGCAGCCGAGTACGACGCGTGGCTGATCGATATCACCGAAGGGGACCAGTTCAGCAGCGGTTTTGTCGAAATCAACCCCAACTCCAAAATCCCGGCCATGGTCGACCACAGCACATCCAGCCCGACGCGGGTGTTCGAGTCCGGCGCCATCTTGCTGTACCTGGCCGAAAAGTTCGGCGCTTTCCTGCCCGAAGATGCGCAACAACGAACCGAATGCCTGTGCTGGCTGTTCTGGCAGATGGGCAGCGCTCCGTACCTCGGCGGGGGCTTCGGCCACTTCTACAGCTATGCACCAACCCGGATCGAATACTGTATCGACCGCTTTACCATGGAAACCAAGCGCCAGCTCGACGTGCTTGATCGCCGCCTGGCCGAGCACGAATACATCGCCGGCGACGCCTACAGCATTGCCGACATGGGCATCTGGGCCTGGTACGGGCAGTTGGCATTGGGCCGGCTGTACGACGCCGCCGAGTTTTTGCAGGTCGAGTCCTACGGCAATGTCCAGCGCTGGTCGAAGGCGATCGACGCGCGACCGGCAGTACATCGCGGCCGCATGGTCAACCGCACATTCGGCAAACCCGAATTGCAATTACACGAGCGCCACGAAGCGTCCGATTTCCAAACCCGGACGCAGGACAAGATCGGAACCGGCGACTAATCCGCCGAGAGCGGCGCTGCAAGGCCGCGCCTGCTGTGCAGCCTCGACCAAGCGGCGCTGCGATCGCTCGACCGCGTCCATCCATTGGAGCACGCCTCGCCCATGCTCGTGGCCTTCAACAAACCGTTTGGTGTGCTTTCGCAATTTTCCGGCGAAGGCCGTACGCTGGCCGATTACGTCAGCATATCGCAGGTCTATCCGGCCGGCCGGCTCGACAAGGATTCGGAGGGCCTGTTGCTGTTGACCGACGACGGTGCATTGCAGGCCCGCATTTCGTCACCACGCTTCAAGCTCGAAAAAACCTACCTGGTACTGGTCGAGCGCGAGCCCGACGCGGTCGCACTGGATCGACTACGCAGTGGCCTGAAGCTGGCCGACGGCCAGACCCGGCCGGCGCGCGTGCGCCGCATCGAGCCTCCGGGTTCGCTGTGGCCACGCGATCCGCCGGTGCGCTTTCGCAAAAACGTGGTCGACGTCTGGCTGAAAATTACCATCACAGAAGGCCGAAACCGACAGGTCCGTCGCATGACGGCAGCCATTGGCCACCCGACACTGAGGCTCATTCGGGTGTCGATCGGCCGCTGGAGCCTTGGCGCGCTGCAACCCGGCCAATGGCGAGCCGTGGCGCCGGGTCGCACTTAAGCCCGGCTTGCAACCCCGGCACAAGCCAGGAGCCTGTTGGTCTGTTCCAGCCTCGATCCGTCCACAGCGGCGTCCCGCCCGGCTCCCCGCATTTATCGCGCCCGGTCGGCGAGGCGTTGCCGATCGCGGTCAAGTCGGCTATCCTGCGCAGCCGTTGGCCATTTGCGACTCGCGAAGCACGCGTGCAGTTCGACCCGACCAGCGGTCCGATCAACACTTGCCGGAGCCCGATGCATGCCAGAACCGCCTGTTGCACCTTTCGAAAGCCTCCAAAGTCAGCTTCGCGAATACTGCAACGAATTTCCCGACGAAACACCCGTGGTCGATCGCTTTCATGCCCTGCTGGATCAGCATTCCGGCTGTTTCGAACGCGACTGCTGGGCCGGGCACGTCACCGGCTCGGCCTGGCTTGTGGATGAAAGCGGCTCGGATGTCTTATTGACCCACCACCGCAAGCTCGACGCCTGGCTTCAGCTCGGCGGCCACAGCGATGGCGACCCGAACACCGCAGCAGTCGCGATGCGCGAGGCCGAGGAAGAATCCGGCCTGCGCGTGGCACTGATTCGGCCGGCCATCTTCGATATCGATATCCACGAAATCCCGGCTCGAAAGAACGACCCGGCCCACTTTCATTTTGATGTGCGCTACGCCCTGGTCAGCCAGTCGGGTCGCGATTACCGGGTCAGCGCGGAGTCCAAGGATCTGGCCTGGGTTGCGATCGACGCCATCCACCACTACACCACCGAGGCCTCGATTGCGCGCATGGCAAGCAAGTGGACTCTCCGCCGGGCGCTCTACCGGAGCGCCTAAACCCCAACGCTGGGGTAAACGCGCCCCGGCTCAGCCCGCGCTATTCATCAGCGTGCCGGCGCGCGAGACCGTCAGAGCACATCCGGAATCAGCAACCCGTTTTTCCGCAACACTCGCGATCGGATCAATTCGGGCCGACCGACTCGCCAGTGCCGTCGACCGGCTTCAGCCCGCGTCGCTCGAGCAACGGCCCGATTTCCGGCTGCTTGCCGGCGAAGTCCTTAAACAATTCCATCGCCGGCTTGCTGCCGCCCTTTGACAGCAGCGTGGCACGGAAGTGATCACCATTAGCACGCTTCAGGCCACCATTTTCCTTGATCCATTGAACGCTTTCGGCGTCCAGCACTTCGCTCCAGATGTAGGAGTAATAGCCGGCCGAGTAGCCACCCATGATGTGCGAGAAATAGGTCGTGCGATAACGCGGCGGAACTGGATGGTAATTGATGCCGGCCTGCTCCAGGCAAGCGGCCTCGAAATCCAGGATTTCGGCTGCGGCAGGAATCTCACCTGCAGGCCGCCTGTGATAACACATGTCGAGAATCGAGGCGGCCAGGTACTCGGTGGTCCGATAGCCCTCGTTGAATTTTTCGGCCTCGATGACCCGGTCCAGCAATTCCTGCGGAATCTGCTCGCCGGTTTCATGATGCAGCGCGTAGTTGGCCAGAATTTCCGGCCATGTCGCCCACATTTCGTTGACCTGGGACGGATATTCGACGAAGTCTCTCGGCACCGACGTACCGGCAAAACTCGGGTACTCGACATCAGAGAACATGCCGTGCAGCGCATGACCGAATTCATGGAACATCGTCGTGACTTCATCCAGCGTCATCAGGGTCGGCTGGCCTTTTGGCGGTTTCGGGATGTTCTGGTGGTTCGCGACCACCGGCTGGGTACCAAGCAAGCCGGACTGTGCAACATAGGCGTTCATCCAGGCCCCGCCGCGCTTGGACGGACGGGCATAAAAATCGCCGAGGAAGATCGACAGAAGCTCGCCATCAGTATCGAAGACCTCGAAAACGCGCACGTCTGGATGGGAACCTTCCTTGCGCGCATTGGCGACCGAAACGGGTGCCAGATTGACGAGCATATCGTCAACCGCAGCAAGACTGCCGGCCGTGCGCTCTTCGAGAACGTAATCGGCGTGCGTGTCGTAGCCAAGCATGCCGGCTTTTTCGGCCCGCAGGTTCAGGACCCGCGAGACAATTTCGCGGTTATCGAATTCGCCACCGTGGCTGCCGCGCGTCAACGATGCCTTCATGAGTTGTTCGCGAACATCGCGATTGACCAGCGAGCTCAATTGTGGCTGGGATGAGAAGTTCATCAGCGTCAGGACATACTTGCCCTCGAGATCGCGACTGGCGGCCTCGTCGCTTGCTGCCTGCAACTGGGCCTGTGAAAGGCCTTCCAGTTCGGCTGCGGTATCGACCACGACCGCCGCTGCATTGACTTCCTTAAGCACATTCTGCGAAAACTCAGTGCCCAGGCGGGCCAGCTCGCCGTTGATTTCTCGCAGCCGCTCTTTCTGCTGCTCGCTCAAGCGCGCGCCGGCGCGGACAAAATCGCGGTGGTATTCGTCCAGCAACCGCGCTTGCTCGGCGTCCAGATCCAGTTCGCCGCGGCGCTGGTGAAGCGCATCGATGCGCGCAAACAGTTTCGGATTAAGCAGGATCGCGTCGCTGTGGGCGCTCAGGCGAGGCGACATTTCGCGCTGGATCGACTGGCGCCGTTCATTGGTATCGGCACCCACCAGATTGAAGAAAACCGCGTTGACCCGGCTGAGCAGTCGACCACTGCGCTCCATCGCGACGATGGTATTTTCAAAGCTCGGTGGCTCGGCATTGTCGGCAATCACAGCGACTTCCTTGAGCTGCTCGGTCATGCCGCGTTGCATGGCGGGAATGAAATGATCGTCTTCGATCTGATCAAATGGCGGCATCTGCAAGGGCAGCGTCGAAATTTCATAAAACGGGTTTCGATCCTCATCGGCGCTAGAGTGCTCGGCCATTTCCTCAATCTCTTCGATTGCCTCCCCGGTCTGATCGGCAACATCCGTGGCCGATTCCTGTTCATCACCGCCGCAGGCGGTCAGCACAGATACGGTTAGCATCATCAATAAGGTTCTTGTCAGACTCACGTTAGCGTTCCCTCAAGTAAAAATTCAGACTCAAATCACGGG
>JAIVHD010000059.1:9284-13696 GCA_020201235.1 Lysobacteraceae bacterium | reverse complement strand
ACCCGGGGACGATGCGGTTTCCATCGATGATTTCAGGGCCCAGTACGGTGGCGGCAATTCCGACATTGGCAACCTCAATCAGGAACTGCTTACGCTGGCCGTCAACAGCACCTCACCGGACGGCATCTACCGCGTGGGTGCCGGCGACGAAATCTCGGTGCGCGTGTTCGGCGTTGAGGAATTGTCCGGCAATTACCGAATCGACGGCCACGGCCGGGTCAGCCTGCCGCTGATCGGCTCGGTCGAGGTGTCCGGCTATACCCTGGCCGAGACGGAAAAGATCTTGACCAATCTGTACGGTGACCAGTACCTTAGAAATCCGGAAATCACCGTGAGTGTTTTGAGCTTTCGCAGTCAGCAGTTCACGACCGTCGGTGCCATTTCGCGTCCGCTGGTCTACAACACCGAGCGCCAGGTTACGTTGATCGAGGCGCTGGCAATGGCCGGTGGCCTTTCGTCAAACGCCGGCCAGAACGTTTTCCTGACCGACCGTATCCGCGATCCGGAGACAGGCCAGATGCAAACGCGCAATCTGATCATCGATATCGAAGAACTGATGTCGAGTGCCAACCGATACAACGTGGTGCTGGGTGAGGCAGCCGTCATCAACGTGCCGGCCGCCGGATCGATTTTCGTCGAGGGCGCGGTGCATAAACCAGGCGTTTACCAGTCGCGCGGCCAGACCACCGTGCTCAAGGCCATCACGATGGCCGGCGGCCTGCGATTCGAGGCCAATCGTTCCGATTTGAGAGTACTCCGGCGCGATCCGCTAACCGACCAATGGCACCAGCAGTCGGTCGCGATGCGCGACATCCGCGAGACACCGCTGGTCGACCTCGTTTTAAACGATGGCGATATCGTGATGGTCGAAAGCGGACCAATCCGCTCGGTCTGGGTCGGTACCTGGGAGGTCGTTTCGCGCCTGGTTTTTCTCGGCTTGCGGCCGATTCAGTAGAACGCCGCGGCCTCGTGATGAACAGATCTTTTCGGCAACTCCATCCAGCCACCGAGCCATTGCGCGGTCGGCCTTCGACCCTTGGGCTGACCTTGGTCGGGTCGCAGCGTGAGGCGTTACCGACATGAGCCGCGACCTGACCGTGGACGATCGCGAGCGACGCTTGCGGCGATGATTCCGGTCTATCGCTCGACCGCCACTGTACAGATCACGCCTTCGAATAGCCGCATTCTGAACTATGCCGATTTTGCCGGTGACCAGCGAGGCTATCTCGCCAGTCAGCAGTTTTATACCACCCAATACCAGATTTTGCGCTCGCGCGCACTGGCTGAGGCCGTCGTACGCACCGAAGGCGTTGAAAACCATCCGGAATTGACCGGCGAGATTCGTCAACGAAGCCTGATCGGCGAGCTTCGTGCGCTGCCCGGCGTGGTCAAGCGTGGGCTGTTTCCGCCGGCATCGGTCGAGGCCGGGCAGAGCAGCCCCAACCAGCGCCGCGAGCGGGCCATTGAGCGGGCCGCGGGCACCTTGCGGGCACGACTTTCCATCAACCCGCTGGAAAACTCGAATCTGGTGGCGGTAAGCGTATCGAGTTTTGAGCCGCAATTCGCTGCACGCATGGCCAATGCCGTGATCGCGGAGTACACCCGATCGAGCATGCAGCGGCGCTACGAGGCGGGCACCGATGCGCGCGAGTTTTTACAAGAGCAGCTCAACGACATGCGCATTTCGCTGGAGCGCGCCGACCAGGCGCTGCTTGATTTTGCTCGATCAAGCCAGGTCGCCGATCTGGATCAACGTCTTCGCATGGGCACCCAGTCGCTGGAGAGCCTGCACCAGCGGTTAAACACAGTCACTACCGAACTGGTTCAGCTTGGCAGCTACAAAACGATGATCGAACGCGGCCAGGCCGCCGATGTCAGCCTGGTCACCGACAATGCCGAGATCGCCACGCTGCGCCAGCGGCGCTCCGAAATGGCAACCGAATACGCCAGCCTGTCGCAGCGCTTCAAAGACGACTACCCGACCCTGGTCGAACTGCGCAATCAGATGGACGAGATTTCGAACCAGATCGCCAACGAGCGCACGCTGATCATCCGGGGCATTCTGAGCCGCTTCAACAGCCTGAGTGCCGAGGCCGATTCGCTACGGGTTGCGATTGAGGATCGCGAGACCGGCATCCTTCAATTGAACCAGCAAGCGGTCCAGTACAACATCCTGAAACGCGACTTCGAGACCAATCGCGAGCTCTACGATGGCTTGCTTCAACGGATGAAGGAAATCGGCGTTTCCTCGGGCCTGCAGGAAAACAACATCGCGGTCATCGACGCGGCCCTGCCAGCCGGGGCACCGTTCAAGCCCAATCTTCGCAACAACCTCAGCATTGCCCTGGCGCTTGGCCTGGCGCTCGGTATTGGCCTGGCGCTGGTGCTGGAGTTCTTCGACTCCAGCGTTCACCGCACCGAAGACCTGGAAGCGCTGACCGGCCGCCCGGTTCTGGGCCTGGTGCCGATGGTGAAGCCGAAAAACATGCGCGAAGACAACCGCGAATACACCATGCCGGAGCGCGCGGTTGGCCACTACAGCGCGCGCTTTCCGAAGTCCTCGGTCTCTGAAGCCTTTCGCTCGCTGCGCACCAGCCTGATGTTCTCGACCCCCGAAGGCATGCCCAAAACCATGTTGATTACCAGCCCGGGGCCGGGCGACGGCAAGACCACGACGGCGATCAACCTGGCCACGGTTCTGGCCCAGAACGGTGCCCGGGTGCTGCTGATTGACGCCGATTTGCGCAAGCCGCGCCTGCACCGCGATTTTGGCAAGCCGCAGAGCCCTGGCCTCACCAACCGTATTGCCGGCAAACAGCCCGACGGCTCGAGCAGCTCGGCGATTTTTCCGACCGATGTCGATGGCCTGTTCGTGATGCCCAGCGGCAACTCGGCACCCAATCCGGCCGAACTGCTCAGTTCCGAGCGCATGCAAAAAGTAATTGCCATGACGGTGCGCGCTTTTGATCATGTGCTGATCGACACCGCGCCGATTCTAGGTCTGGCCGACTCGATGATCCTGTCCCGTCAGGTTGACGGCGTTATCGTCGTAACCTCGGCCGGCAAAACCTCCAAGGACAGCATCAAGACCAGCATGCGCAGGCTGGCGCAAATTCGGGCACCTGTGCTGGGGGTGCTGCTCAACGCGGTCGACCTGGACAGCCCCGATTATGCCTATTACTCGTCGTACTACTACAATTATGAATCTGACCAGGAAAGCGACGTCGAGAACCCTCGGGAACAACTTGGCAAAACCGCCTGACCGGCAGTTCACCGGCACGGGTCACAAGAGCACGATGACCGGCCGAAAGTTGACCGCGAGCCAGCCGCCACCGGTGCCTGCGCGATGGCCCCGGCCTTTGTTATGGGCTTGAAAATTCAACAATGGCTGGGCCTTGCCGCGCTGGCGCTTGCCTGCGGCCTCATGCTGGCCGATCTATTCAAACTGCGTCAGGCCCATGAACTCGAGAGCCCGTTTTCACCCGGAGCGCTGAACTGGCCGCAACCGTGGAGCGGTTATGCCGCGCGTCACTGGGTTCGCCAGGCTGGCAGCGACTGGCGGCGCAATCCCGATGCGGCCGCCGCAATTCTTGCCGCTGGCGCGCCACTGTACCCCATGGATTCGCTTCAATGGCTGGACCAGGCCGCAATCCAGGCCGCACTCCAGCACCAGGATTTGGCCGAAACCAGCCTGCTCAAAGCGCTGGCAGTGCAACCGGCCCGGCGCGAAGTTTTATGGTCGGCCGTGCAAATCGCGTTGCAGACAGGCTCAGAACCACTCGCTGAAGGTCTTTTGCGGCAATGGCTCCAGGGCCACCCGCGAGATACCGAGCAGGCCTTGTTCGTTGCGCGCCGATGGATCACGCGACCCGAGGCGTTGCTTGAGCGCTTGCTGCCCGACGGACGGCTCTATTTGGAGCAGGCCATGGCTGCGGCGCTGCGCCACCGCGACGCCGCGCTGGCCGAGGCCGTGTGGCACAAACTGGAAAGCCGGGCCGGGCTTGGCGATCCGGTTTTTTTGCAATACGTGGAACTACTGATCGAACTCGACAAGATCGATTCCGCTGCGGCCCTGTGGGCCGCCCAGGACCCGGACTGGCGCGATGGGCCGCTTGACCACCGACTGGTCAACGGTCAGTTCACGCGGCCGCTGACCGATCAACTCGGCTTTGCCTGGCGGACCACCGGCGCGCCGGGCGGTGTCTACATTGAGCGCGACCCGGTGCAGTGGTTGTCTGACCCGGCCAGTCTGAGGATTTCGTTCAACGGCAAGGAAAATGTGCGGCTTGCGGCACCATCGATTCGCCTGCCCGTGCAACCTGGCGAGCGTTACCGTCTGACCGGCGCATGGCGTGCCGAGGCGCTGACGACACGTGCCCTGCCCTATCTTCACCTGGGCAACAGGCCGCGCG
>JAIVHD010000059.1:0-9212 GCA_020201235.1 Lysobacteraceae bacterium | reverse complement strand
GGCAACCGTGGTCGATCGAATTCAGCGCCCCGGATGAATCCAGAACGCTTGACTTGACGATTCGACGCGACCCGACGGCCGCCTTCGACCGCAACATCGACGGCCACTTGTGGCTCGACGATTTATATCTTATTCCAGAGACCGCTGACAACGCTGACGCGCCCTGGCCCGAATCGCTACCCGAATCGCTACCCGGATTGCGCTCGGGTGCTGCCGAAGAGGCACCGCATGGCTAACCGGCTGACCCGGCTGCTCGATCAAATTGGCCGCGACCACCAACGGCCGCTTGACCCCGACGAGGTGCAGCTATTGCTGGGCTGGTTGAACGGATCAGCGCGCCGCGGCACGGGCGCGTCCGCCGAGCCGAGCGAAAACCCGGCCTTGCTGGCACAGGTCTTCGAGCGACTCGATCAGGTTCTGTTCGCCGCCGGCGAACTTGCGCCCGGACCGGCCGGCCTTGCCGACGGCGCTGAAGCAGATGTGCGGCGCACGCGAATCCGGCGACTTGCCAGCGCCTATCATCCCGACCGATTCCCACAGCTGGGCGACTGGTTGACGGTGCGCTCGCAGGCGGTCCATCGGGCCTACGCCGAGTTCAAACGCAACCCGGATGCCTGGCACACGTCCGGCACGCGTGCGGATGCCGCGACCGCCGGCCCCGGGCACGATCCAGACCTCGCCTCGCCACATCGCCAGCCGACCAAACCCAATCGCCTGCCCAGGCTGCAAGAACGACTGCGCCACCGCTTCGGACACGATCGCTGGCTGGCCCACAAACTCATTGCCGGTATTGCCGCGCTGGCACTGCTGCCGGTGATCAACCTGCTGCTGGCACCGCTGCCGCCGGGCTCGACTCCGGTCTCTTCGGTGCCGCCATCGGCCCGGCCATCGGACCGCCCGGATGAACACGCCCGCAAGCCCCTGGGCCGGCCAATCGCAGGCCCCGGTGAAACGCCAGCGGGAAATCCACCCCGTCCAGGCAAACCACAGCCGGTATTGCACCGGTCTATCGCGGCCACGCCGGCGACCGGCAGCAAATTGCCCAGCGTCGACGAGCAACTGCGCCAGTTGGGCTTGATCTCAAACACCGAGCCCGTGTCGCCTGTGCCCGAGCGCGCGCTGGCGCGAAGCGACCCACGCGCTGTGCGCACATCAGGCCCGGTGCCCGCCGATCGAGAACCAATCACGCCCGTGCCGGGTACCCGCGAATTGCCGCGTGCACCGGCAAGAGCCGAAAACGGCGGGGAGTACATCCGGCAAGGCTCGCCGGGCCTACAGCACGGGGCCGAAAGTTCTGTGTCCGCAGCTGCGCGACAAAGCGCCCTGCATGACACGACCGAAAGTCCGGTCGAGCGGGCCGGATTGGATACGGGGCTAGCGCTGGGCCCGATCGCCACCCATGCCGTCGGCCAAACATTAAGCGCCTGGCACAACGACCTCGAGGCCGGCAGGCTGGCCAGCCTGCTACGGCAGTTCGACGCCAACGCACAAATCCATGCAGCCGACGGCAGGCATCGCGCCGACCGCTATTATCAAAATTTGCTGCAAACCGGGCAGTCGCTGCAGGTCAATCTGCGCGTGCTGCGGGTTCAGCGCCAGCAACAGCTGTGGCGGGTTGAGGCCAGCGTCGCGATCACTCGGCAACCGGTTTCAAAGCAGGGCCGGCCAGCGGATCAGCCGGGGCCTTCGATCGCCCCGCAGCACACCACGCTGTGGATGCGCGAACACGGCGAACGACTTCTGATTACCCGAATCGAGCAACACAGCCCATGACCCGGCCACTTTCCTGGCAAAGCCCGTTTGTAGTGGCAGTGACTTCATTGCTGGTTCTAACGCTGCCGCTGTTAATGGGCAACCGAACGCCGTTGACCTTGTCGGGCAGCGGCGCGCTGCTGGTTTTCGGCGGGTTGTTGATTGGGCTGGCCGGCGTTGCCGGACCCGCGCGATCAAGCCTGCAGCCACTGCCGGCAAAATGGTGGCTGTTTAGCGGCGTACTGACCGTCTGGATCGTGCTCCAGATATTGCCGTTGCCGGGTCTTGCACGCGCACTAGGGGCCTACCCCGACGCCCTGTGGACCGGCCAGTATCTGCCGGCGCAATGGTCCCCAAACCCGGCCGCGAGCGTACGTGCATGGGCGGTTTTCATGGCCTTGATGATGATCGCCTGGGGCGTATCCAGCCTGGATCCGGTGCGGCGCAACCTCGTCTGGCTAGTGATCGCCGGGTCGGCCCTGTTCCAGGCTTTTTACGGCTTGATGGCGCATGCTTCCGGCGCTGAGTCGATTTTCGGCGTCTGGCAGCGCAACAATCCCGGATACGTTCATGGCAGTTTCAGCAACCGTAATTTATACGCCGGCTATCTGGCGCTGACCTGGCCACTGGTCATCTCGGTCTGGTGGCGCCGCTCGATGCCACTGCTTAGCCGCTTACCGTTCGAACTCCGGGTTGCCGGTGCAGTCATCTGCGGCGCGGTGGTCGGCGCTGCGCTGCTTGGATCGGCCTCGCGCCTGGGAAGCGCGGCCGGTGTTTTCGGCATGCTGGTGGGTCTGGTGCTGTGGACGAGAATGCGCAGACAGCACAATCGTGGCGCGACATGGCCGATGTACCTGGCCGCAGTGGCCGCGCTGGTGGCGGCCACCTGGTACGGCCTGACACCGCTGGCCGAGCGACTGGCGATCTCGCGTATCGAGGAACGCCGATTCGATATCGTGCGCTTGATGCTGTTTGAGACAGAGCCCGTGTGGTGGCTGAGCGGCGTTGGCCTTGGCGGCTTCGAAGCAGTCTTTAAACAAGTGCAGCCCGGCGACATGAAGGGTTGGTACGATTTCGCTCACAATGATCTGCTCCAATGGTTATTCGAAATGGGCATTGTTGGTGCGGGCCTGCTGGTCGCGGTACTGGCCGCAATCTGGAACAATGCCCGGCTGTGCCGCGAAACAATTCCACTTTTCGCGGGTCTCGCGGCACTGGCACTTGTGGCGCTGGGTGATTTCAGCTGGCACCTGCCCGCCACCCAGGTCGTTCTGGCGGTATTTATCGGAACCTTGCTGAGAAAAAAATCCGGTCATAACGCGCCGCAAGCGATGACCCTTGTTTAACCCGCCGTATTGACCACGCCGCCGTGATCCAACAGCCGGGCAAGTCCGCCTCCGGTGCACTCGGAACACCCCGGCCACGGGGCATGGCGGCAGCTCGCAACACAGGCGTGGTGAATGAGGCGGGCCAAGACAGGATAGAATGTCCAGCGTGGTGTCGGCTTTCAGTCTCGATCGGATCCATCGACGACCACTTTTCAAACGAATAAAGGGGGAGAAATGAGCATTTTATTCCAGGCCGCGCTACCGCTGACTGCGGCTTTCGCAATTGCCTGGCTGATGATACCGCTGTTGCGGCGTCCGGCATTGCGCCAGGGCTTGATCGATCACCCCGACCACCGAAAGCGGCACGTGCAGCCTACCCCGCTGACCGGCGGGCTGGCCATTATTGTCGGCCTGATGGTGGGCCTTGCGTTGTTGTCCGCCGACTGGTCGCAATACTGGAGCCTTTTTGCCGGCATGCTGATTTTGCTACTGAGCGGCCTGGCCGATGACCTGATTGAGGTCCCGGCGAGTGTACGCATGCTGATCCAGATCGGCGTCGCGTGTCTGATGGTGTTCGGTTCCGGGATGGAGATTACCAGCCTGGGCCAGATTTTCGGAACGCACTGGGGCGAAGTTGGCTTGGGCCCATTTTCCGTTGCATTCACCATCGCCTGCGTTGTTTTCATCATCAACGCAATCAACATGATCGACGGCCTGGATGGACTGGCCGGCGGGACGACGGTCATCATGGCAAGCGTGCTTGCAATCGTCGCAATGCTCGACCGTGCACCACCCGAGCTCATCGTTTTACCTCTGCTGCTGGCCGCTGCGACGCTCGGTTTTCTACTGCACAATTACCCGGCGCGGAAGCGGCTGACGGCGCGCGCTTTCCTCGGCGACAGCGGCAGCATGATGCTGGGCTATGCCGTCGCGTGGTTTGCGATCGCGTTGGGGACCCGCTCCGAAGGCCTCGTCTATCCGATTTCGATTGCCTGGCTGCTGATCATCCCGGCGATGGATACGCTGGCTCTTTTCTTTCGCCGCATTCGCATGGGCCGCCATCCATTTTCCGCTGACCGAACCCATTTGCACCATATCCTGCGTCGCTGCGGATACCCGGTCTCCGGCGTGGTGCAGATCATGCACCTGATGGTCGCGCTCTCCGGTCTGGTCGCCATTACCGGCTGGCTTGCCGGTATACCGGAACCGTTGCTGTTTGCCGGTGCAACCGCAATCCTGCTTGGATACCAATGGTTTTTGGCCAACGCCCACCGATTTCTGCAGTGGCATCAACGCCAAGGCCGGAGACGAAGGCTGAGGCTGAAACAAGACCCTTCGTTGAGTCGGGCCGATTAACCCTGCCCCAGAAAATTCCCGAAGCCGGGTCATTTCATTCTCCTTGAACCCGCCTTATTTGCCATCCCTGCGTTGCGAGGTGCCGCCATGCCCCGCGTCCCGGGCTTCACAATCGGTCGCCGGACATTCGCCACCGGGAACAAATTCAGCATCGCCGATGTCTACGCTGGACGGTCGTTAAACGCTTGACGTACAGCCTGACTTGTGCCGCTGAAAACGCACGAGGAGTTCAAACCCACACCGCTTCGTCAGGTTTTCCGAATCACACCTCGCAAGCGCTGCGGCATCACCTGATTCACGCTGCAATGCGCACCGGGTTGCCGGCCCAACATGGAGTGACTTATACGATGCCTCTGCACTGGATTCGTCGGCCATGCGTGAACAGTATCGAGCCATCATCAACGGCGTGCTCGGCGACCATCTGGCACGTACCCAAAACCCACTGGCCATCCGCAATAGCCTGCGCCGTAACGGCCGTGTTGTCACAATCGACCGAGGCAGCCTTTCCGAAACCTTTCCCGATGCGCGCACCCGCCTGCTGGTCACCGCCCACGGTCTGTGCATGCACGATGGCCAGTGGCACACCCAGGCGGCGGATCAAAATACGCCCGATGCACTCAGCTTGCCGCGCCAGCTCGAAACCGCGCTTTCGTTTTCGGTTGTCGACCTGCACTACAACACCGGGCGGCACATATGGGAAACCGGCCACGAGTTTTCCGACCTGCTTGAGAACCTGGTCCTGCACTGGCCAGTTGAAGTTCGCGAACTTGTAATTCTGGGCCACAGCATGGGCGGGCTGGTCGCCAGAAGCGCCACCCACCATGCATTGGAATCCGGCCAGCGCTGGCCTTCACGCCTGAAAAAACTGATTTTTCTCGGTACGCCGCATCACGGATCGCCGCTGGAGCGCGCTGGCCACGTAGTCGATCGGGCGCTGGGGTTGAGCCGCTACAGTGCACCATTTACGCGCTTGGGCAAAGTACGCTCGGCCGGTATCACAGACCTTCGCCACGGCAACATTCTTCGCCGAGACTGCGCCGGCCAAGACCGCTTCGGGCATGCCCATGACACCCGCAGTCCAGCGCGCTTGCCAAGCCACGTAAGCTGCTATGCGGTCGCCGCATCCGCATCCGGGCCCTCCACGGCAGCCCCCGGGCAGTTGCGAAGCGACGGTCTGGTACCGGTCGCAAGCGCCCTGGGCTTGCATTCAAATCCGGAATTCGACCTGGGCCTCAGCCCCGCAAACCACTTCATCGCATATCAAACCGGCCACCTGGCACTGCTAGGCAACGCTGCGGTGGCCGATAAAGTTAGCGAGTGGCTGCAGAACACCGCGTCCTGATCACCCCGGCTTATCCCGGCTTATTTAAAATGCGACTTAAAGTACTCAAATGAATTGCCGAGTGCTTTCCAGGCGTGTTCGGCTTCATCTTTCATGCGTTGCCACTGATCTTCGCCGGCGGCCTGGACTTGCTTGAGTTTCTTTTCGACTTCGCGCCGATTCTCCTTTAGATCCTTCAGGCGCTTGTCGTACTCTTTGCGCGCCTCGCCTTCCAACTCCTGGCCTTTTTTCTTCGCCTTCTCGACCTGCTCATCAAGATCATCGAGGCGATTCTTGAGCTTTTCGATAAACTCGTTGCGAGACTTGCTGGATCGACCGCTTTTATCGTTCATGACTCACTCCTTGACTTTGATTAGGATGCGAATTGATCTGGATGCTTAGCATTTAGGATACTCGAAATGCGCACGTCTTCTCTCACACGCTTTCCCACAGGGTCCATTTCAAGCCGGTTCGAAGCGTTACCCCGCCTTATTCACAACCCGCCATGCCCCGAGTCTGCGACGTTTCGCTCGGTCCCGCAAGCGATCAGCGCAGGCGATCGGCAATACCGGCCAGCGTGCCGCCAAGGCCCGTCAGTCGCCGGCGCTGGAGGGCGCTGCTTTGCGCACCCACAGGCACGAGACCTCTAGCCATGCCGTCAAGCCGATCCGCCAACGCGGCGTCGGAAGTGCCCGTTTCAAGATGATCGTCGGCACGTGCCAAAGCCTGGCTCATTTCTTGCATGCTGGCCGGGTCCAGCATCCCGCCGCGCACCAACTGGTCGATAAAGGCCCGCGCGACCACCGGCTCGTGCTTCCAGGTGATCGGAAACTGCCGCTGCGGGTTAAACACGGTGCCGCCATGCGTGGCTGACGCGGCCGCGATCTCATTTTCGCTCAGGTGCTCACTGGGCAGCAACGCCAGCACGTCCAGCCCGCGCGCGATCTCTGTACCGTAGATCAGGCCGTCGAACCAGTAGGTTGACCAGTAGCCGCCCATGACCAGCTCGTGTTCATAAACCGGCCCGCGGTCGAAAAACGCAATTTCAATCGGGTTGGACGAGTCGCTGAAATCAATCACCGAGACGCCGCCCTGGTACCAGGCCTGGACAAAAATATCGCGGCCCGGTACCGGCACGATGGAGCCGTTGTGGGCGACACAGTTTTCCTCTTCGCTCTGCGGTGCCGGCAGCTTGTAATAGCCGCCGAACTCAAGCTGGCCGTCGACGATGTCGAAGATCGCGTCGGCGCCCCAGGTCATCGGATCCGAGGCCCGGCAGCGCGGCCGCCCGCCGCCGCCCCACTCGTCGGTGAAAATCACCTTGGTGCCGTCGTTGTTGAAGGTGGCCGAATGCCAGTAGGCGAAAGACTCGTCGACCACCTCATCAATGCGCGTCGGATTTAGCGGATCGGAGATGTCGAACAGGATGCCGTTGCCGGAACAGGCTCCGGCGGCGATCTTCCGTTCCGGGAATACGGTGATGTCGTGACAGTGGTTGGTGTCGTTGGTTTCCTGGGTGTCCTCGCCATGGTCGCCGCCCTTCCACAAGCCGGCCAGTGTGCCGGCCTCCGGGTCGGCGAACACCGCGGGGCTGTCAACAATACGGGCCTTGGCTGGCTCGTCGACCGGAATCTCGATGATGTCTATGCGAAACAGCGCGGTGCGCTGGTCACCGTAACGCAACTCATCGATGCAACCGGCCAGTTCCTGTTCTTCGCGCACGTCGCGCAGGCCCGAGTTGTAGACGATGATGCGACGGTCGTCGCGTGACACCACCGAATGGGTATGTGAGCCACGGCAGGTCTGTACCGCACCGACCTGCTTGGGCATGCGCAGATTACTGATATCGAAGATGCGGATGCCCAGGAAGCGGTCTTCGCTGACATCGCCCGTCGTGCCCTGCAGCCCGCAATCGTTGCGCGCGCGGGTCTGCTCCACCGACATGATCAGCAGGTCGCCGACGATGGACACATCACCCTGACCGCCCGGGCAGACCACCGAGCTGATCAGCTCCGGCTTGCCGCGTTCACCGATGTTGTAGATATTGAAACCGTGGTAATTGCCGGCCACCAGCACGTCACCGTCGAACGCCATATCGGTATTGGCGAAGCTCAGCGGCGGACTGCGGTAGTCTTCGTCATCGTCTTCGTCGTCGCGGTCTGCTTCACCGTCGGCTTCATCTTCGACGAGCTGATCCTCTGCGCCATCGTCTTGCTCGGCGACCGCATCCTCGCCGCGGGCCGCAGCCATCAACTGCTCCAGCGGCAGACCGGCCGGGTTTTCGGGGTCGAAGAAGCCCGCCGGCTTGGACAGCGCGGCCACCAGCTCCAGGTTCAACGCCACCGCATCGGCGTCGCGCAGCCCAGCAGCAAGCCCGACGCGCGGGTCGGCAGAATAGCCGGCCAGCATCGCGGTCATGCGTTTGATTTCAGCTTCCTGGTCACTGGTAATATCGGTGGTGAATTCGAACAGCACCGGCTCGTACGCCGCCCCGGGCTGGTCGAGAAGGTCCTCAACCATGGTCAGGGCACCCTTGTGGTGCTCGATCATCAGCTCCAGGAACATCCTGTCGAACTCGGCACCGTCGGCCGCCTCCAGCGCGGCCATCTGCTCCGGCGTGGCCATTCCGGTCATGCCGTGGTGCAGGTGCATCGCGTCGTGCACGGCAGGGTCCGGCACATCCTCGCCGCGCTCGGCCAGCCAACTCTTCATGAACTTGATCTCGTCGGCCTGCGATTTCTCGATGCGCCCGGCAACCTCCAGCAATTCATTGCGGTTGGTGCGCTCGGCCACCAGCCGTGACATCACCAGCGCCTGGTGATGGTGCGGCATCATGTCCTGCATAAAGCGCACGTCAGCGTCGCTGTAGCGCGTGCCGGCCAGGCGGGTTGCCTCATCGACCGCAAGTTCGCGGCTGGACTGACCGGGCGCACCTGGATTGATGATCGGTGCCTGGGCCAGGGCGGCAACGGCAAAAAAGCTCACACCGCCGCTCAGCAGCATGGCTGGAAAACAGCGGCGGGAAAAATTACGCAATAAAGTCATCGACTCGCGTCCTTTTTGTAGTTAACAGGCAACGGTCGGAATGCCGTCGTCGTTTCATGCAAGCAATGTAATGTACCAGATCGCACGCATTGCGACTGTCGATTCGACGAGGAGCTCATCGAAAGACGATTCGCCCATTCGGCCCAGTTTGTTTGCGTGATACCGGCCAGCTCGAGCCCCCCCTTTTTTCCACGATCCCGGCCGAGACGCGGTCCGATTCCGGGATCACGGCTCACAGGCTCGCGATTCCGGAAGCGGCTAGAATGCTGATAAATATGCGGGCGTCAAATATGCCGGAGTCAAAAACCATACAGACCGGGCGAGCCAATAGAATGATCGCCTTCGCTTTCGTCATCCTTGCACTGGCCTCTCCCATCGCCCCAGCACAAGAATGCGAAGCAGATCACGCC
>JAIVHD010000281.1 GCA_020201235.1 Lysobacteraceae bacterium | reverse complement strand
GATCTTGACTGCGGCCCCGTGCTGTTGGCCGATCTTCGTCAACGGCGCGCGCAGGTCCAGCGCGATCGCGTGCGACTGGCGGTTGCGATCGTCGCTGAGGTTGATTTGCAGGTCGCCGTGGTAGGGCTGGTCGCGCAGGTAGTATTGCCGGATCAGGCCGTTGAAGTTGATCGGCGAGGCGGTGCCGGCGTAGGCCTGCCAGTTCTCAACCTCGTCGATGCCTTCCAAGTATTGGCCCATGTCGGTCAGCACCCGCAGGGTCTGCTCCATGGGCGTGTTTTCGGGCAGGTCGATCACTACTTGTAGCTCGGACTTGTCGTCGAACGGCAGCATCTTCAGGATGACGACCTGGAAGACCGGCAGCAACATGACCGCCAGGGTCAGGCCGACGACGACCGCGGTTAGCAACCAGCGGCGTGCCCGATGCGGGCCGAGAAACGGCTTTAGTACGCTACTGAAAATGGCCAGCAGCCTTGGATTGGCACCCTGGCCGGCGCTTTCGGACCGGTCTTTGTCGCTCGCGCCGTTGCGGTTGCTAGCCGATGCGCTGTGGGTCGAATCGCGCCGCATCAGGCGCATCGCCAGCCACGGCACGAGCACAAAGGCGACGATTTGCGACAGCACCATGCCGGCCGAGGCGTTGATCGGGATGGGACTCATGTAGGGCCCCATCAGACCGCTGACGAAGGCCATGGGGATGAGCGCGGCCATCACCGTCAGGCTGGCCATGATGGTTGGCGTGCCCACCTCGTCGACCGCCACCGGGATCATCTCGGCAAACGGCCGCGACGAGTTTTGCAGGCGGCGGTTGATGTTTTCGACGATGACGATCGCGTCGTCGACCAGGATGCCAATCGCGAAGATCAGCGCAAACAGCGAGACGCGGTTGAGTGTGAAGCCCCAGGCCCAGGAAAACACCAGCGTGAGCAGCAGCGTGACCAGCACCGACAGGCCGACGATCAGCGCCTGGCGCCAGCCCATGGCGGCCAGCACCAGCAACACCACCGACAGCGTCGCCAGCACCAGGTCGGTGATGAGCGCGCGCGCCTTGTCGGATGCGGTTTCGCCGTAATTTCGTGTGACCAGCACTTCGATATCGTCTGGAATGATGCGCCCGCGCAGCAGTTCCAGGCGCTGCTGGACGGCCTCGGCGACGACCACCGCGTTTTCGCCGGTTTTTTTGGCGATGGCCAGTGTGACGGCGCGGTGGATGCGGCCCGGCTGGCCGCTGCCGGCCGGGCCGAAGCCCAGTCGTGCGCTCTGGTCCGGCACGGTGCCACCGCGTTGTACCACGGCGACATCGTCGAGCCGAATGGCGTTGCCCCGGTGCACGCCGACAACCAGGCGGCGCACATCTTCGACGCTGTCGAGCAGGGCACCGGGCGAGACCGGAATGGAAACGCCATCGCGCGTGATGCGGCTTTCGATGCCGCTGGTATTGGCCGCCTGGATGGCCTCAATCAAATCGTTCAGCGCCAGGCCATAACCGGCCAGCCGGGCCGGGTCAAACTCGATATCGACGCGGTCGGGCGTGCCGCCGATGGTGAACACATCGCGCGTTCCGGGCACCCGCTTGAGTGCAGTTTCGAGCGTGTGCGCCAGCCTCGTCAAGTCCTCGCCGCTGTGGCGCTCGGCCGGGTCGTACAGCGTCAGCGTCACGATCGGGACATCGTCGATGCCCTGCGGCTTGACCACCGGTTGGCTGGCTCCGAGGTCGTCGGGGAACCAGTCGCGATTCGAAAAGACCTGGTTGTAGAGTCGCACCAGCGCATCCTGGCGCGGCACGCCCACTTCGAACTGGACGGTGATGATGGCCTGGCCGTGGCGCGACATCGAGTAGATATGCTCGACGTCGAGGAGTTCATCAAGAATCTGCTCGCCCGGGCTGGCGATCAGACTCTCGACTTCGCGCGCGCTGGCACCAGGAAAACCGACCACGATATCGGCCATGGTGACGTCAATTTGCGGCTCTTCTTCGCATTGCGCTCGAACAAGGCACCCGGCCGGGCGGCGACGAACTCGCCGGGGTCGAGACCCGACAGGATTTCCAGGCGCTGGTCGTTGGCATCGCCGTCGCTGATGCCCACGCGCACCTGCCGCAGGCGCGGGTCGCCTTGCCGGTCGCGCACGTACACGGCGCGCAATTCGCCGCGCCGCAGCAGGCTGTCAGCCGGAATCCACAGCGCCGGGCGCTCATTGGTGGCCAGCTCAATACGTGTCAGCATTCCGGGCGAAATGCCGTCGGTGGGTTCGTTCAGGTACAAGCGGACGCGAATACTGTGCGATTCGGCATCGGCGAACGGGAAGATCGTGACTCTGTTGATCGGCAGCACCCGGCCGTTATCCAGCGATACCGTTAATCGGGCGGAATCCCGGGCGTACTCGATATAGCGCTGCGGCACGCCGGCGATCACGCGCAGCTCATCCAGCGAGAAGCCGCTGATCAGCGGCTGGCCCGGCCGCACGGCTTCGCCGATCTCAACGTGGCGTTCGGTGACGACGCCGTTGTAGGGTGCCACGACGCGCGTGTAGTCGAGTTGCTCGCGGGCTTCGACAACCGCAGCCTCGGCACGCGCGAAGCGCGCGCGGGCCGCATCGAAGCGGTTGCGCGCTTCGTCGAAATCAGATCGCGAGGCGACGTCTCGCCGGTACAGTGCCTCGATGCGTTCGAACTGCTGCCGGGCATCGATCAGACTGGCCTCGGCTTCTTCGCGGTTGCCCTCGGCCTGGCGCAACCTCGAGCGTTGCTCGGTGTCTTCCAGGCGCGCGATCAGCAAAGCCCGCTCGACCCGATCATCAACGTCGAACGGCAGCTCCATGATGGTGCCGGCGGTCTGGGCGGACACCGTGCTTTCCTGTACGGCCTCGATGACTCCGTCGAGCCGAACCTTTTCAACCAGCGGCGCGCGCTCGACTGGAAGCCATTCGATGCCAGCCGGTTGGGCAAGGGCAGGGGCAATGACCATCGGAAACGCGACCAGTGCCACAGCGGTGACCCACGCAATACGATAACCAGGCATGTTTTCTCACAATCAATGGACCGAAATTATATTAGCAGATTAACATGTACGTCATGGCATCCGGCGCGGTCTTGCGCACCGGTTTTAAACCCGGCAGATGGGCAGTCCCACAGGCCGGCATGATCCGCTCGGCTACTGCGAAAAAAGCCGGATTGGGCCAGATTCGCCGATCTTTTTCGTTTAATAGGCCCACTATTGGCCTCAGAAGATCAAAAAATTGGACTCCAACCGGGCTTTCACTCGCTTCGATCGGTTAAATCCGACAGACTCCCAGGTAAAATTCCTGCCATGGAGTTTCAACTAACGACCCGTGATCTGAAACACGCGCTCGATGAACTGGCTCGGCGCGATCGACACATCGCGGCCGGGTTGGCGCTTGTCGGCTACCCGGCCGAGCGGCGTCACGGCAGCCCGAGCTACGAGCATTTGATGCGCATCATTGCCGGCCAGCAGCTTTCGGTAAAAGCCGCAGCATCCATTTTCCAGCGCGTCGAGCACGCGCTTGATGGCGCGTTCGATCCCGAGCGGTTCCTGGAGAAAAGCGATGAGCAGTGGCGCTCAACCGGGCTTTCGCGACAAAAAATCGGCTACGCGCGCGGGCTTTCCGAAGCCGTACTGGAAGGACGGCTTCAGCCCCATCGGCTGTCCGAACTACCCGACCAGGAGGTGATCGAGGCGATTACCGCGTTGAAGGGCTTCGGTCGCTGGAGCGCTGAGATGTTCCTGCTGTTTGCGCTCGGTCGGCCCGATGTCTGGCCGGCCGACGACCTGGGTATCCAGGCCGGCCTGCATCGCTTGAAAAACATGCGCGCGCGGCCCGACCGTAAAAAAACCGACCTTACGGCAAGACCCTGGCGGCCCTGGCGCGGCGCGGCTGCAATCTTTGTCTGGCATTACTACTCCAATGCACCCATGTAGAGACTAAGCCGGACTGTTCCGAGCCTTACACGACTGCTGGCCGGGATCATTCCCGGAACATGCAGATCTTTTCAAAGGAGAACCAGAATGGCCGGAGGATGGGCCCGTGACGGGGCCGTGCAGGACCAGATCGATGCCAGCGTCGAGGACGCTGTCCGCCGGGCGCGCGAGCGCATCGGGCAGGGGCAGGGCGCGAGTCTGGCCGAGTGCGAGGAATGCGGCGAGGTCATTGCCGAGGCGCGCCGCAAGGCGCTGCCCGGGGTGCGGCGCTGTATCGGCTGCCAGCAGGAAATTGATGCAAAGACCGATGCGTCCGCGGGCTTTAACCGGCGTGGCAGCAAGGACAGCCAACTGCGCTGATCAATCTGGCGGCACTCCGACGGCGTGGCTGCGCCCGGGTATTTGGCAGGTTCAGGTGGACGTTTAATTGGATGGCTTTTCGGAGACATACAACAGGATCACGCCTTCGACCACGGTCGTTCCGTCCTCGCGAAAGGCCTTGACTGTAACCGCCAGGTCGCCGGGTTTCCAGTCCTCTGCGCGGGTCTCGGCAGTCGCGCGGATATTCGAATTGGCTTTGGCCGTGTAGTTGACCTGCATGCCCTTCGGGATCCAGCGCAAATGCTTTGGGATCGAAGCCTCGGCCAAGCCGCCCATGGCCATTTCGAGGGCATTGCAAATGGCGATAACGTGGACCGTGCCGATGTGGTTTTCGACCCGGCGACGCTTGGCAAACCGGACCTCGCAGAAGTTCGGGCGAAGTTCGACGACGCGCGGCCGGATGCTTGCAAAGTAGGGTGCCTTGCGCGCAAAGAGCCTTGAGAAAATCGCTTGGCCTAGTGGCAGCCGGGTGCATTTCCGATACAGGGCCAGCAAGTCATTTTTTTCAGACATGCTTGGAGCTCTCGTTTTGTGACTGGATGATCATCCGGGATCCTGGTTGGCCGATTGCCGCAGTTTACCGAGTCTTGATTCGGTATCGCATACCTGCAGTGCGCGTTGCATGGTTGTACTGCCCGCCGGTACGACCACCGGGTTGGTAAACAGGCTTGCCTGGCCGACCGCGCATGCATGCCGGAGCGTTGCATTGATCGCGCTGATGTTCGAGCCTTAACAGCCGCTCGCCGATGCCCAAGCTTGCGGTACACTCGCCAGCGCGCTTTCCGTGATCATCCAACGCAAATGTCATTTCCGACTCATGCTCGGCCGACCGCAGCACTTGCTGCAGCCTGTAGCCGGTCGCGCGGCAATCGGCGCCAGCACAAATTGCGTCGATGAACGCGACCGAGCCCAATCAGGCGGCGCAGCCGGCCAAGCGAAGGCCGCCGCATCGCTGGCTATTGCTGGGCAGCCTGATCCTGGCCGGCGAGTCGATCTACATGCTGCCCTACATGCGCAAGAGTTTCCAGACCAGCATGGAGGCGACCTTTGCCCTGAGCAGTTTCGAGATTGGCACGCTCAACGCGCTGTTTGGGCTGTTGGCACTGGTTTGCTACCTGCCCGGGGGTTGGCTGGCCGATCGGGTTTCGGCCCGACGGCTGCTGACGATCTCGCTGGCCGGCACCGGCCTGGGCGGGTTGTACATGGCCACGGTACCCGGCTATGCCGGCTTGCTTGCAGTGCATGCTTTTTGGGGGATTTTTACAATCCTCACTTTTTGGGCGGCCTTGATCAAGGCCACACGACTGTGGTCACAAGCCGATGCGCAGGGTCGGGCCTTTGGCATTCTCGATGGCGGTCGGGGCATTGTCGGAGCCGGCCTGGGCTCGCTTGCCGCGCTGTGTTTTGCGTTGTCGAGCAGCGTCGAGAACGGTCTGGTATCGGTCATCCTGGTGTACTCGCTGGCCTCGCTTGCGGCCTCGCTTGCGGTCTGGCTGGTGGTTCCCGATGATCCGCCAGTGGCCTCGGGCAACAACGCCAATCACCACGGCCTGCATGTGCTGGATTCGATCGGCCAGGTCGTTCGCATCGCAGAGGTCTGGCTGATCGCGACGGTGATTTTCTGTGCCTACTTTCTGTTCCTGGGCAGTTACGAGTTTCCGGCCTATGCCGAGCGTGGTTTCGAGCGAAGCAAAGAATTCGGGGCATGGCTCGGTGCTTTTCGCGACTGGTTGCGGCCGGCCTCGGCGATGATCGCCGGCTTGGTCGCCGACCGCATCAGCGCGTCCCGGGCGATGACTTTTTTGTTCATGGTTTTGGCGGTGAGCTATGCATCGCTGGCGCTTTTGCCGGCCGATGCCGCCTGGATGGCGCAGCTGTGGGCCCAGGTGACGGTGACCGCGTTGGCCGTGTTTGCGCTGCGCGGCATTTACTTCGCGCTGCTCGAAGAGGCTCGAATTCCGTTGCCGTTGACCGGGATCGCGGTCGGTCTGATTTCGATGATGGCCTACACGCCCGACATCATTGCTCCGGTAACATCAGGCTGGCTGGTCGAGCGGCACCCCGGCATCGAAGGTTACCGGCGCTATTTTGGCACCCTTGCGATTCTAGCAAGCGTCGGCCTGCTGGCCATTTCGGCTATTCGTGTGCGCGCGATGCGAACCCAGCGCAAGCCGCCGCATTCACCTAACGTTCGGTCTTGAAACGCGCCGCCTGCGAAGCCCGACGCCGTCTCACGACCAATAGAGCGGACGAAGAGGCGGTGCTATTCGCGCTATTATGCTTGTTTAATTTGTCAGCCGGCCATTATGTCCAAAAACAACGAGACCCAGACCGAAACAGAGACCGAAATCGGCTTTTCCGACCTTGGTTTGCCGCAAACGCTGCTTTCCACGCTGAGTGAGCTGGGCTACGAGGCGCCGTCGCCGATCCAGGCCGCGACCATTCCGGCCCTGCTGGCCGGCGGCGACGTGCTGGGCCAGGCCCAAACCGGTACCGGCAAAACTGCGGCTTTCGCGCTGCCGATTCTTTCGAGGCTCGATCGTGGCGCGGCCAAGCCCTCGGCGCTGGTGCTGGCACCGACCCGTGAATTGGCCATTCAGGTCGCCGAGGCGTTCCATCGTTACGCCGGCAATATAAAGGGCTTTCACGTGCTGCCGATCTACGGGGGCCAGGCCTACGGGCCGCAACTGGCGGGTCTTCGACGCGGTGCCGATGTTGTCGTCGGCACCCCGGGGCGCGTGATCGACCACCTGACCA
>JAIVHD010000280.1 GCA_020201235.1 Lysobacteraceae bacterium | reverse complement strand
CATCTGTTGCATAAATTTCCGGCGTGAGACCGCTACGCTGCCCGGTATAGCAGCGTTTCCGGGGCGCGTGCTCGATTTTTCAGGTCCTCACATAGTGTGAACGATGCTGCGGCTGAAAAATCTGCGCGCACGCCCCGGAAACACGACTCTCCGGGCTCTCGCACTCGTAAATTTATGCAACTGATGGGTTCACTCTACGTGAGGACTGGCAACGCGAGTACAGACCGCGGAATCGCTGCTATACCGGGCAGCGTAGAAATTCCAGCCCGAAAATGAATGCAACGTTGGGGTCAAGCAACGCCACGCCCGCTAGCCGGTTTACGGTATATATTGCAGACTGAATACCGCTTTCCGGAAAAATCACTCCTAGCCACGCGGAGCCGGACCAACAGGATCCTCTTCGAAACGTATGAGTACTTCGACCCTGCTGATTAACAACCACGGAAGCTGCTCGGGCAAAACGAGCCTGGCCGAATTGGCCGAGCGATTCGGGTCCCTGGGGCCAGTGATTGTCGAGCAGCCCGACCGGCCGGAAGATCTCCCCGGGTTGATTCGCCGACATGGGCCGCAGGTCGATCAGGTGGTGCTCGGCGGCGGCGACGGCACCGTCAATCTGGCCCTGGACGCGGTGCTGGAAGTCAACCGTCCGTTGGGCCTGTTGCCCATAGGAACCGCCAATGACCTGGCTCGCTCGTTGGAGATTCCCGAGGATCTCGACCAGGCATTCGCCATCATTTTGGATGGGCATATTCGCCAAATAGACGTCGCGTATGCCAACCAGGTGAGTTTCGTCAATGCCATCGGTCTAGGGCTGGGCCCGCAGATGACCCGGCAGATGGATAGCGAGACCAAGGCCCGCCTTGGCGTTTTCTCCTATCTGATTGGTGTCATTCGCGCTTTTCGCAAGCATCGATCATTTGAGGTCATCGGTCGACTGCGCTGGGGCCATAATACCCGTGCCGCTGACGATATGACTCATATACGCTGCCCGAGACTGGTTCTCACCACCCGTCCGAAAATGGAGATCACGGTGGATGGTGAGTTTCTCACCTCGACGCCATTGGCGTGCGAGGTCCGGCCGCAAGCACTCAAGATTTTCGCTCCTGACTGAGGTACATCAATGCGTCTGATCCATACCGAACCCGAAGCTGCACTTCTCGAAACCGCGCGACTCAGCCGACAATTGGCCGGCCGCTATCGTCACAGTCTGGAAACTCTGATCCAAAACCAGGCGCTCCGCGAGCGTTTCGGCCTGCGGGCCGAACAACTTGAGCAACAGGCCGAAGATCTGGAGGATCTGATAAGGAAGCGAGGCTTGCTGCCACGCGATGCCGAAACCGAGCTCAACGACCTGCGTAATCTGGCCAGTCACGTCGCCGATTGGCTTGATGATAACCAGACTCACGAATTGTCCGTGCGATTTATCGATGAAGAGAAGAACCTGCTCGAAACGCTGGACAAGGCCGCCACAGAGCGCGAGCTGGCGGACCGGCTCTCGCCCATGCAGCAGGCCAGCCGCCACATCCTCGATCAACAGGCCTGATGATCTTCAGGATGTGCCTGTCCACTTGGTTCCGCAGAGTACGCTATCGAACAGAACGACCATTTCAAGCCTGATATACAAATGTTCTAGCGGAATTTAAATCAAGGAAACAAACGTTATGGCCACATCTTCTCGGTGTATCGTTCTCGGCGCTTCAGCAGGTGGGGTCGAAACGCTGAAGGAGGTGCTTTCAGTCCTTCCTTCAGACATCCCCGCAGCCATATTTGTTGTTCTGCATATTGCACCCGCGGCACCGAGTTATCTCCCTGCTATTTTGAGCAATAATTCGTCTCTGGAGGCCGTTCACCCGCGAGATGGTGACGAAATCAGGAATGGATTAATCTATGTGGCCCCACCCGATCATCACCTGTTGATAGAGAACAACCATATAGCCGTCAAACGCGGTCCGAAGGAAAACCGGTTTCGTCCGTCGATCGATGCGCTGTTTCGCTCTGCGGCGTATGCATACGGCCCTGCATCAATCGGGGTCGTATTATCAGGTCTACTAGATGATGGCACCTCTGGCCTGTGGACCATTCAGCGTCTGGGCGGCATCACGATCATCCAGGACCCAGACCAGTCACGATATGAGGCCATGCCCCGCAACGCCCTCGAGTATGTCGAGCCAGACTATAAACTGCCTTCTCTCAAAATTGCCAGGTTGCTAAATGATCTTGTCAGGCAAACGGTCCCGGCAGCAACGAACGCAAATGCCGACCTTGAAAGGCGGATCGCAGTCGAAGTAGAGATTGCCGCAGGCAAATCACCCGAACTTGCTGATGGAGGTATCTACATGGGTGAATTAACACCTTTTACCTGCCCCGAGTGCCACGGTACACTGATGAAGGTCACGGAGGGCAAGCTTTCGCGCTTCAGGTGCCATACCGGACATGCGTACAGCGACAATGCCTTGCTGGAAGCGGTGATGGAATCTTCCGGGCTTATGATGTGGCAGATAGTCCGCAGCATGGAAGAGTCAATCATGCTGCTTAAGCATATGGGAAAACATCTTGAGGATACCGGGGCTTCCGACCGGGCAGCGCTATATCTGGAAAAGGCGCATGAAATTGAACAAAAACATAAAATGTTTTACCAGGAAGTACTCAGGCATGAAAGCCTTAGTGGCGACAATCTGAAATAATTTAAGATCGCGCTGAATAAGCTTCCGGGACTTATCAGGCGCACCTGGCCTGCACCAGGTGATGCGTAAACGAGGCTGCGAAAGCCAGGACAGGCACACCACGGGAGATTTACCTACCCGAATTCGGCCGATTTGCCTATTTTCTTCTCTGGCGCAGCCGGCTACGCTGGGTTCTTGGATCATTCGAACCAACAGCCCATGCCGCAACCCCGAAAACGAACCCATTGCCCGCAGAGCCGGCGATCGGATCTTTTGTTAACAGGTTATATAGTCTGTTTTCCCTTGCTCTAAACCATGCGTTGCGGGCACGCGTGCTTGACACGGCTGGGCTACTGTGTGAACCGCGCCGGCTTGCAGCCAAGCCTGTAGATTCGCCACCTAGATTGGGGCTCTGACTTGACGGCTCCGCGGCAGGCGGCGTCGATGCGATGGGTCCGTGTTGTCCTCCTTGTTACTGCCTGAACAGATCAGCATGAGTTCCGGTTCGTTCGAAGCGGACATCCGCGGGAGTGGCCGTGTAGAGCAACAGCCAGTCCGGCTCAATGTGAAGATCGCGCCAACCTTTCCAGGAGCCTTTCAGTGGATGATCGTTGAGGCGCGAGGGTAATTGGTCGCCGTCGATCAGCATCTGCAGGACAAGTCGAAGCTTGGCCATGTCCTTTCCCTTTTTTTTGCGCGTTTGACATCGCGCCGGAATTGCCCAGAGTAGCTGGGCCGTCTCACTCAGATGCCCAGTTGTTTAAACAGGTCGTCGGCGTCACGGGCAGTGTGAATATCTTCACCACGCTTGCTTTTTCGCAGCGTTTCCGCAGTCACCGCATTGGGGGTTTTCACCTGGAAGGGAATGGCCTTGTCATGTGCTACGCGGATCAAGGCCATACGAATATAGTCGGAAACGGACAGACCCATTTCGGCCAGTGCTTGCGCGGCCTGTTCTTTTGTTTCGCTGTCGATCCGGGCACGGACTACGGTTTTAGTACTCATGGTATTGCATCGGCTGATTGATGTGGCCTATTGTAGCTACAAAATGACCCATAGTCAAACGAGCGCCGGGTTTCGCGTGTTCGAAGATCGCAGATATGATCAATAAATGACCAGCAAGCAGCCGAGTGCCGGAATTTCTTACCATTCATCGCGGGTCGGGCAACTCCCGGACGACGTCTTGAGAAATCTTCCTATTCGATGGGTGTCCGTGTGGTTTCCCGCGATCGCCAAGCGGAATGTGCCCCCATAGATGCAGTTCCCTGACTTGTGCCTGTCCAATTGATTTGCTGGATGAGCCGGTTATCACCGCCGATTTAAGATCGGTCATGCGTTGCTACTCCTCCTTCGCGTGTCCGATGGATGCTGGTCTGGTCGAGTTGCCATCGGAAAGCACGTGTGCAGGCAGCGCTTGCGTGCGTTTGGACCACGAAGCGATGGCCGTTCCGATGGCTTGGAAATGCTACACTCGCGATACCCGCGGGGTTGGCTTGAGCTTGGCAATTTCAATGACGACGTGTGTAAATGACGGGAAAGCCTTCCGTCGTTTGCGCAGCAGTAGACGAACAGCGGATCCGCGTTGAACGGGCAGACGCCGTCTAAGCGCGGCGACGAGTCGAACGATGGTCGATTGAATGCCGAAGCTGGGCACCCCGACGGTTCATTTCAATCAATAAAGGAATAACAATAATGTCGAACTGCAATGTAACATTCTGGAAGGATCAGAACTTCGAAGGGCATTATAAGAACTACGACGGGCCGACTTCCAAGAGCGACCTGAACGAGGTTCAGTGGCATGGGCAAAGCCACGATGATATGAAAGACGACATCCGGTCGATCCAGACCAGCTCTGAAACCTGGGTCAGGGTCTATTCGAAGGCAAACTACAGCGGCCGGACTGCCCTGATCGGCCCGAATGAAAACAAGAATATGAGCGATGTGCGCGACGATAATAACGAAGACGATATGGACAAAACCATCGAGAGCTTCCAGTTATACGATCACAAGCCCAATGTCAATACCACTAACATCATCAACAATCTGAAGGCTCTCTACCCTGGTTCCGACTACAATCGTTTGAACAACCTGTACAACAGCGAATACTATGCTCAGGATTCGCAGTATCGAATCTACGACCCCGAAATGCTTGTCGGTGCCGACAAGATCTCGTTCACGATCAATATGGATCATATCCAGCTCGAGCATGACGATCATGCCGTCGTAACTTTAAGCATGGACTACCGCGGCGATTTCGTCGACCGTATACAGGTCGTCTACACGATGGCCGACGCTTCGCAGATCCCCGACTGGGCCATCAAGATCATCGACGGCGCGATCGATGTCGCCGATGACGCCGCCAAGATCCTGGCCGACGGTGCCGAAATCGTCATTACCGATGGCGTGGGTGTCGTTGCCACGGTTGAAACCAACGAAGTGATCGACTTTACGGCCAAGGTGCTGACCTTTTGCGTGGACCATCTCAACACGGTTCTGAGCGCGGTCTTCACCTACCAGGACGACGGCGGGACGATGAATTTCCCGGCCGCGGTTTCGCACGGCATCGCCCGCTGCGTGCTGGCCTATCATCAGGAATTGTTCGGCAAGGACAGCGAATCACAGGGGTTCAACGAATCGAATTTTCTGGCTGGCCTGGGAGCAAGCAGCTGGAATTACGACAAGCACAATCCATCGGTCGGCTTCAGCGACGATGGTTTTTCCTACCGCGCCTATTATCCGGACAATTCATTTTTCTATGCCAACGGTGGTGCGCTGTCGTCGGTGAAGATCGACGCTGTCACGGGCGTTGAAAAAGATGACCACTTGATCCTGCAGGCGAGCTTCGACCCACAAGGCCGGATGTTTTCTGTGGTGGGAAGCATCGATCTTTTCGCGCGCAGTCACAGCGACGGATACACGGCCCCGGCTTCGGGCGTGTTGACCTTTGATGAGAATCACCGGATGATTCTGATCGACCAGGCGGGCACCGTGACGCCGGTGAATTACGCCAGCTTGGCCGATGCCTATGCCGACCAGATGCGCAAGGCGCTGGATGCGGTCGCGGATGACTATAACGAGACGGTCACGGACCAGCAGCGAACGCTGGTCGATGCATCGCTTCGGGTACTGGCCGCGATTGATTCGGCTATCTGAGCCCGGATTATCCACCACCCGATCTACCGCGGCGGCCCCAGGCCCGTGCCTACCGCGTTTTGCCTGGTCAGCGTACGGGTGAAGTACGCTTCCGCTGCCCTGTGTGTCAACATCCAGTCCAACAGCTCCTGATCGGTTTTATCTGTAACATTCAGGGCGCTCATGGAGTGAAAAAATGTCTGATTCGAATGAAGTTGTCACCGACCCCCGACTGGAGAA
>JAIVHD010000279.1:4303-10481 GCA_020201235.1 Lysobacteraceae bacterium | reverse complement strand
GGCCAGCGCAGTCGATCCGGGCGGGAACTACCCGGGTTACGGATGCGTCTGATTGTATTCGTAATCCTGGAAAAGAATCACGCGCCGCATAATCTTGCGACATGCACTGTAGAATAGAGGGTCGTTTTGGGTTGGCTCGAACCTCCACACCTATCGGGAATCAAGTTTGGACAAAGCAGAGCGCCGCCATCGAATGGGCGGAAACAAAAACATCGATTTTTTTCGGGGTTTTCTGAAAGACCCGAAGCAGGTCGGCTCTATCATTCCGAGCTCGCGCTTCATGGAGCGCAAAATCATCGAGTACGGTGATCTTGCCGAGGCCCGGGTGGTCGTCGAGTTAGGGCCAGGAACCGGCGGCACAACGCACTCGCTGCTGGAGGCCATGCGCCCCGACGCACGCTTGATCGCGATTGATCTGGACCCCCGGTTTACCGAAATTATCGCAGCCATTAATGACGCGCGCTTGATTGCCCATACCGGCAGCGCCTGCGATCTCGACGCGATTCTCAAGCAGCACGGCCTTGAAAGCGCCGACGTGGTGATTTCCGGTATCCCGTTTTCGACCATGCCGCGCGAGCTTGGGACTCGCGTCATCCAGGCCGTTCACGATTCGCTGTCGAACGACGGCGTTTTTGTCGCCTACCAGTTTCGGGCCGAAGTTGCCCGGCTGGCCGAGCCGGTATTCGGGCCGCCACTGCGCTCGGCCCCGGTCCCCCTGAACATCCCGCCAATGCGCATTTGGCAGTGGCGCAGGTCCGGCTGAACGCGCCGCCTGCGCGCCGAATGGGCATTGCCAAGCGGCGCACAACGCCTTTTGGACGCGCGCACAGCTCTCCGCTCGAGTAACGGATGTTGTTTTACGCTTTTCTCATGCTGCGGGGTATAGTCGGTTGTTGACCCAGCCTTGAATAACCGAGCCTGATTTGGACAAAATCATCATCCGTGGTGCACGCACCCACAATCTTGCCAACGTCGACCTGGAGTTGCCGCGCGACCGGCTGATCGTGTTCACCGGTCTGTCGGGGTCGGGCAAGTCGTCACTGGCTTTCGATACGATTTACGCCGAGGGCCAGAGACGCTACGTCGAGTCGCTTTCGGCCTATGCCCGACAGTTTCTGTCGATGATGCAGAAGCCTGACCTGGACCACATTGAGGGTCTGAGTCCGGCGATTTCGATCGAGCAGAAGGCGGCCAGTCACAATCCGCGCTCGACGGTTGGCACGGTTACCGAGATTCACGATTACCTTCGGCTGATGTATGCGCGCGTCGGCACCCCGCGGTGCCCCGAGCACGGCGAGACGCTGGATGCGCAGACGGTCAGTCAGATGGTCGATACCGTTTTGAACCTGCCTGAGGGCACGCGTCTGATGCTGCTGGCACCGGTTATTCGCAACCGCAAGGGCGAGCACGGTAACCTGCTGCGCGATTTGCGCGCCCAGGGCTTCATTCGTGCCCGCATCGACGGTCAGGTGCACGACCTGGACGACGACTTGCCGGTGCTGGAGTTGCGCCGAAAGCACACCATCGAGGCCGTGGTCGACCGCTTCAAGGTGCGCGATAACTTGGCCCAGCGCCTGGCCGAAAGCATGGAAACGGCACTGGCGCTGGCTGACGGGGTTGCCGTCATCGCGCCCATGGAGGCCGATTCCAAGCTTTCTGAAATCCTGTTTTCGGCGCGTTTTGCCTGCCCGGTTTGCGACTATAGCCTTCCCGAGCTGGAACCGCGGATGTTTTCGTTTAACAACCCGCATGGTGCCTGTCCGGCCTGCGACGGTCTCGGCCACCGACAATTTTTCGATCCCGAACGGGTCGTGGCCAACCGCGATCTGAGCCTGGCTGGCGGTGCAATCCGTGGCTGGGACCGGAGAAACGCCTATTATTTCCAGATGGTCCAGTCGCTCGGCCGTCACTACGGTTTTGATCCCGAAACGCCGTTTGGCGAACTGCCCGAACCGATCCGCAAGGTCGTGCTCCACGGTAGCGGTCATGAAAAAATCAGTTTCCGCTACTTCGGTGACGGCGGCGCTGCCCAGTCGCGCAAACACCCCTTCGTCGGCATTATCCCGAATCTCGAGCGGCGCTATCGCGAGAGCGATTCCCGGCTGGTGCGCGAGGAGCTGTCGCGCTACATCTCCGCGCAGAGCTGTCCGGAGTGCGGCGGCCAGAGGTTGAATCCTCCGGCCCGCAATGTCTTCATCGACGACCGCTCGCTGCCTGAAATCTCGGCCTGGTCGATCGAGCAGAGCATGAGCTTCTTCGAGCAGTTGAAACTGGCCGGCTGGCGCGGCGAAATTGCCGGCCGAATCCTGAAGGAAGTGCGCGAGCGGCTGAAGTTTCTGCTCAACGTCGGTCTGGACTACCTGACTCTCGATCGCCAGGCCGACACGCTATCGGGCGGCGAGGCCCAGCGTATTCGCCTGGCCAGCCAGATTGGCGCAGGTCTGGTCGGCGTCATGTACGTGCTCGATGAGCCGTCGATCGGGCTGCACCAGCGTGATAACTCGCGCCTGCTTGAGACGCTCAACCGCCTGCGCGATTTGGGCAATACCGTCATCGTCGTCGAGCACGACGAAGAGGCGATTCGGGCCGCCGACCACGTCGTCGATATCGGGCCCGGCCCGGGTGTTCACGGGGGTCAGATTGTTTATTCGGGCAGCCCTGAAGGCGTGCTGGCCTGCGAGCAGTCGCTGACCGGCGATTACCTTTCCGGGCGCAAGCGCATCGAGGTGCCGCCCACGCGCCTCAAACCCGACAAAAAGCGCATGTTCCGGCTCGAGGGCGCGACCGGCAACAATCTACAAGACGTCGACCTTGAGTTGCCAGCGGGTTTGTTTGTCTGCGTTACCGGCGTTTCGGGCTCGGGTAAGTCGACTCTGATCAACGACACGTTGTACAAATTAATGGCGCGCGAGCTCAATCGGGCCTCGGAGAACCCGGCCCCGTTCCGGCGCTACTCCGGTATGGAGCTTTTCGATAAGGTGGTCGATATCGATCAAAGCCCGATTGGTCGGACGCCGCGCTCGAACCCGGCCACGTATACCGGGCTTTTCACGCCCATCCGGGACCTGTTCGCAGGCACCAAGGAGGCGCGTTCGCGCGGCTATAAACCGGGCCGGTTCTCGTTCAACGTCAAGGGCGGTCGCTGTGAGGCCTGCCAGGGCGATGGCGTGGTACGCGTCGAAATGCACTTTTTGCCGGATATCTTCGTGCCCTGCGATGTCTGTCACGGCAAGCGCTACAATCGCGAAACCCTGTCGGTCAGCTACAAGGGAAAAAATATCAGCGAGGTGCTGGCGATGACGGTCGAGGACGCGCTGGAGTTCTTTGAGCCGGTGCCATCGGTGGCGCGCAAGCTGCGCACTTTGATGGATGTTGGCCTGAGCTACATTACGCTGGGCCAGTCGGCGGTCACGCTTTCCGGGGGTGAAGCGCAGCGCATCAAGCTGGCGCGCGAATTGTCCAAGCGCGATACCGGCAATACCTTGTATATCCTGGACGAACCAACCACCGGTCTGCATTTCCACGATATCAAGCAACTGCTGTCGGTCTTGCACCGGCTGCGAGACGACGGCAATACCGTTGTAGTCATCGAGCATAACCTTGATGTGATCAAGACCGCCGACTGGTTGATCGACCTGGGGCCGGAAGGCGGTACGCGTGGCGGCCAGATCATCGCCCGCGGCACGCCCGAGCAGGTCGCGCGGGAAAAGCAATCGTGGACCGGACGCTACCTGGCCGAAATGCCGGGCATCAAGCAGCGCCGGCGCAAGTCCGCTTGATCCTGCCGGATCCACCACCCTTTCTACTGCGGAGCCGCCAACTGCCGTGGCTGTGGCGTTTCGCGCTTGTACGGTGGTCAATCAGGTGGGCTAAACTGGTGTATCGCGTCACTCATTGCAGTCCAGTGATCCAAAACTTCAAAGAGGGTTCATCATGTCGGAATTCAGCGTTGAGCTTGACGTTCGCTGGGGCGACGTCGATTCGTTTGAGCACGTCAACAATGCGGTTTTTCTTTCCTACCTCGAACAATGCCGGACCGAATGGATGAATTCGGTGCCAAGCCATTGGCAGCAAGGCGAGAGTGGGCCGGTGGTTGCCAATATCAATATTAACTATCGGCGGCCCATCCATTGGCCGGCAAGGCTGAAGGTCACGCTGGTGCCCGATTCACCCGGGCGTTCGAGCATGAAGCTCAACAGCCAGATCAGATCGATTCCGGCTGATCCAAAACAGCAACCCGTGCTGTTTGCCGACGCCGTCGTCACGATCGTGTGGATTGACAAAAAAAGCGGTGAATCGGTGCCGTTGCCGAATTCGATTCGAGAGCTAGGAGCCTGTCGGATTTAACCGATCGTAGCGAGGGAAAGTCCGGTTGGAGCCAGATTTTTCGATCTTTTGAGGCGAATAGTGGGCCTATTTAACGAAAAAGAGCGGGAAATCTAGCCCAATCCGGCTTTTCCGCAGTAGATCAGCGTTAAATCCGACAGGCTCCTAGGACGCGGCACCAGCCAGTGATCGGATCGCTGTCGCCAAGGTCATTCGAAAACAATCAATCCTCTGCGTGCAGCGTAGATCGGTTAAGTCCGACAGGCGACTCGCGTCGACGCCCTGCTTAACCCGGCTGATTCACCACCCGATCTACTGCGGCGGCCCCAGGCCCCGCGTCTGCGGCGTTTTGTAGCCAAGCGCATGCTCACCGGACAGGCAAGTACGCCTCCGGTGCGCTCGGTCGCAAAACGCCGCAGCCACAGGACCTGGAACCGCCTCGCGACGACCGGGTGGTGAATAAGCCGGGATTAAAGCGCGCGAACATCGATGAATTGGCCGCTTTCGCCCTCGCGAAGGCGATCGAGCAGGCCGAGGATGGTTTCGGCCGCCTTGTCGGGTCCGGGCATGTCCTTGGTGCCGCGTGCGTCGGCAAGTTTTTGAATCGACGGAAATTCGTCCCGATCGACTTCGCCGCACAGGTAGTCCTGCATGGCCGTATCGACCAGGCCGGGCGCCAGCGCGGTCAGATGGGTATCGGGCATTTCATGGGCGTAGAGCTTGATCAGATTGTTCAGCAGCGCTTTGGACAGCGAATAGGCTCCCCAACCGTAGTTCATGTTGACCGATGATTTGCGAAACCGGCAGTTGGCGCTCGATGATCCAGTCGAGAATGACCTTGTTCGACCAGGCGTTGACCCGAACGATATGCTCGAGGTCGTGTACGTCGGTTTCGCCGATTTCCTGGATTCGGCCAAGAACGCCGGCATTCAGGACCACGAGATCGAGTCGCAGGCAGTCTGAAAGCAGCCGTTCCAGCGCATCGGGCAGGGTGTTGAGGATCGAGAGATCGAACGGGCGATCGCGCAGGCCTTCGTCTTTCAGGGGACAGCCGCTGCGGCTCATGCCCCAGACGATTGCGTCCTGGTCGAGCAACGTGCGTGTCAGGCCCAGGCCGAGGCCGCTCGAGTTTCCGGTAATAAATACATTCATGACTTCTGGATTGTCCTGTCTCGGGTTGAATTTCGCATTCGCGCGTCTTCATTCGTGGCTTATAAACCATCGGCCCCAAGGCTTGTGGGCTCAGTACTTTTCGAACCAGTATGGACTCGACGCCACGCAGTTACAGCGCCTGGTAGAACTGCTCGGATTCCCACATCGGCGTGCGCCAATCGGCTTCGCCGGTCATGACCATGGTTGGTGTCGAGACGTTTCCCGCCAGTGAAATCGGTGACCGTTCGAAATAGTGTTCGGGATGTTCCCACGGCAGGCCGGGAAACCAGTACTTGTGAAAAAATGGCGTCAGGTCGCCGGTCAGCACGAAACTGGTCCAGTTGATCACCGGTTTGACCACCGCGGCGGCCCGGAAGCGATCGGTCTTGCCGATGATCCAGGCGGTCAATACGCCGCCGCCTGAGCCACCAGTGACATACAGCCGCTCCGGATCGACGAGGCCATTGTCGATCAGGGCATCGACGCCGCTGATCAGATCGTGGTAATCGTTGCCCGGGTAGGCATGATGAATCTGGTTGGCGAAATCGGCGCCGTAGCTGGTCGACCCACGCGGATTGATGTAGGCCACGACATAACCCGCAGCCGCCATGAGCTGGATTTCCATCGAGAATCTCGGGCCGTAATCGGCGAACGGCCCACCATGAATCTCGAGAATCAGCGGGTAGCGCCGGCCTTCCTC
>JAIVHD010000279.1:0-4089 GCA_020201235.1 Lysobacteraceae bacterium | reverse complement strand
GATGTAGAGATTCTGGTTGGCGTAGCTGAGCAGTTCGTCGTCGAAGCCCAGCCAGGCGATGAGGCCTCCGTCGGGGCTCACCGCTGGCGCCTCGTCCGGCCCGTAACGTGCCGTGATCGGCTGTATTTCTGTCGATTCGAGGTCCAGCCTGAACAGCTCGGTATCGCGGTTTTCCAGTTCATGGTCGTCGCGCCGGTTGGCCGAAAACACCAGCGATTTGCCGTCTTTGCTCCAGGCTGCCGGACCGTGGTTGGGGAAGGGCCCCGAGGTGAGCTGGCGGGGCGGGCCGCCGGTTGCGGCGACGACAAAACGCTGGACCTGTCCATGCGGCAACAAGCCGCGGCCGTCCATGCGAAATACCGGTCGATCGATGATGGTCGGCGGCGGTGCCCAATTTGCTCCTTGCGGCGATTCCAGTGGCTTGATCAGGGTCGGTGCTTCGATGGCTACGAAGCGATTGAATGCAATCCGGCTGCCGTCGGGTGACCAGCTTGGGTCGGAAGGCGCGTGCGGGCCGCGCGTCAGCTGACTGGTGCGCCCGCTATCAAGCCACAGTACCGTCAGCTGGGACTGGCCGTCGCTGTCGTGTCCGGTCAGCACAATCCTGTTGCCTTCGGGCGACCAATGTGCCGAGGAGTGGTCGCCCCGGCCGGAGGTCAGGGCCTGGTGAGAGCCGCTCTCGAGGTCGATCAGCCACGCTTGACCGAGATTTCGGTCGCTCTGGGCGTCGAGCTGTCGGCGGATGTAGACCACCTGGCTGGCGTCCGGCGACAGGCGCGGCGAGTCGGCGTATTCCAGGCCGAAAATATCCGGTGCATCCAGCGTTTGCGTCGAGGCCGCGCTGACCGCAGGGGCGGCCATCAAGGGCAGCGCAAGCAGCACGACCAGCACGACCCTCATCGCGATGCCCCGATTGTGGTTTCGAACAGTTTCAGGATACGACGATACTGGTCGAGCCAGCTTTCGGGTTGCTCGTAGCCATGCGGCTCGAGCGGATAGGAGGCCAGCTCCCAGTTGCGTTTTTTCAGCTCGATCAGGCGCTGGGCAAGCCGGACCGAGTCTTTGTAGAAGACGTTGTCGTCGAGCATGCCGTGGCTGATCAGCAGGTGGCCTTCAAGATTCTCGGCAAATTCAATCGGCGAGCTCCGACGGTAGGCTTCCGGATCAACCTCGGGCGTGTTCAGGATGTTGGAGGTGTAGCCGTGGTTGTAGTGGACCCAGTCGGTAACCGGGCGCAGCGCGGCCCCGGCGGCAAAGGTCTCGGGCGCATTGAACAGCGCCATGAAGGTCATGAAGCCGCCGTAGGAGCCGCCGTAGACGCCGATGCGCTCTGGATCAACATTATGGTTGTTGACCAGCCAGTCTACGCCGTCGATCAGGTCCTCGAGTTCGGGTGTGCCCATTTGCCGGTAGATCGCGGTTCGCCAGGCGCGACCGTAGCCGCGGCTGGCACGGTAATCCATGTCCAGCACGTGGTAGCCGCGTTCGGTCAGCAGGTTGTGGAACATCTGCTCGCGGAAGTAGTACGGAAACTTCTGGTGGGTGTTTTGGGTATAGCCGGCACCGTGTACAAACAGGACGGCCGGCCTTGGCGAGCCCGGTTGGTCGCCGCGAGCGGGATAAAACTTGGACCAGATTGGCGCCAGAACCCCATGCGTGGACGGTATGCCGACAAACATCGGCTGTTGCCAGTCGATGCTCTTGTAGTGTTCTGTTCGGGTGTCGGTCGGCGCTTGCAATGTGCCGGTTTTGATGTCCATGACAATTGCCTGGGACGGTGTATAGCTGCTGGAATGCCGGATCAGCAAGTCATTCGAACCCGGTAAGATCCGGAATTCTTCGACCCCGCCGAGCTCGCTCAAGCGCGCCAGCTCGCCGGAGTTCATGCCGAGCCAGTAGACGTCGTATTCGATCGGATGGGTGCGGTTGGTGATCATCCAGGCTTCCCAGCCATTGGCCGAAAAGCGGACGTCGAATACTTCGAAGTTGCCGGAGGTCCGCTGCAGGATTTCGCCGTCGACTTCACGGGTGTAGAGGTGACTGTAGCCTGACTGCTCCGACAGCAGCCAGATGATCTCGCTGTTCGGGACCCAGCCGAATTCATTGAACGCCCAGTTGATCCAGGCCGGGTCATTGAGCCGGTGGATTTCCTCGGTCGATGCCGATTCGGCCTCGACGATCAGGGTCCAGCGATCTTTGTTGTCGATGGCCCGAACCTGGATCGCCGAGCGCGCCAGCTTTGGATGCCACTCGATGCCTGTGATGCGCACAGGCCGGGGATTGTCGGAGTCGTAGGGTTCGATCTGCTGTTTCTTCTTGAGCTCGGTCAGCGGATCCTGGTCGCGCCCCTGGAGTGTTGAAAGATCGATTTCCTGGCGGCTGCGAGTCTCGAGATCCAGTAGCCAAAGGGACTGTGGGGCCGGCGCATCGCGCCCGACCAGAGTCCGCACATCCTCGACTTCGACGTAGCCCGAGCGGGTCACGAATTGCGGCATTCGATCTGTCTTGCCTTCGCCGGCGTCGGATTTTTCGACCACGGCGAGCAGCCAGCGACCGTCCGATGAAAGCGATGAGGTGACGATTTGATGGCTGTCGCCGAGATACCACGGGGCCGGACCGCGGCTGGAATCGACGCGGGCGTCTTCAACGGCCTCCTCAAAACGCTGTTGTCGCCGCCGGCGTTCGCGTTCCAGTGTTTCAAAAAGACGAAGCTGATGCGGTTCCAGAGTGTTGTCGCTGGCGCTGTGCGGCGCGTCGCTCATGCGCAGGTCGGCAACCGGTATGGCCAGGCCGCTTTCGAGCTCCATACGCAGCCACCGCTGGCCATCGCGAAAGTGGATGGCCAGGCCGTCGGCCGAAAACGAGAGGTTCGAAACCGACTCCGAAGGCCGCCATAACTGGCGCAGCGAGTCGCTTTCGAGGTCGCGCAGGAAGACAGAGCCGTCGCGGATCATCAGCGCACGACGGCGCTCGGCATCGAAAATCGGATCGGGTGCGTCAATGACGGCTTGCTCGGTGGCATTTAGGCGGCGGATCTCGCCCGTGGCGCGATCAACCCGAAAGACATCGCGCAGCTCGGAATCGTGCCATGATCTGCTCGAGAGCGAGTCGATCCGGTGATGCGTTGGCGGCCGAAAGTGCGGTCAAGAGCAATGCCATGACGATGAAAAAGCCGATCGGCATGGGTCGGATTCGTTCGAACAATGTTGTTCTCCCTCGGTGTTTCTGAAATGGGTAAAGTGCGGATCCTGAAACCCCTGGATCACTGGATGTAGCCTGAATCTTATAGTGTACCCCGCCGACGTCGGGTCGTCGAACGCAGCCCGGCAGACCTTGCCCGCAATGCGGGTTGAGTGCGCCGCAAGCCTGTGCAAGCGGGCCAGCTTGCCCGCCATGCGCGACCGCCAGTGGAGCGCGCCGGCCGTAATTACGGGGCCTGGAAGCGCCTCGCGACGGTCGGGCGGTCAATCAGCCAGGCTAAGCGGCCTGACGCAGGCGCTCGAAGGCACCGACGATGCGGTCGAGCTGAGCGGGGCTGTGCGCAGCGCTGAGGCTGATGCGAAGCAGGTACAAACCCTTGGGCGTGGCCGGCGGCAGCATCAGGTTGGCGTAAACGCCGTTCTCCAGCAGGCCGCGCCAATGCGCAAGCGCGCTTGCGCGGTCGGGCAGTATGAGTGCCGCGACCGGTCCGGGCTGGTCGCTGCCGAGCGTGTAGCCCATTTCGATCAGCGCGGTATAGAGCTGTCGGGCGTTGCGCCACAGCGCGTCGCGCAGCGCTCGACCGTCGATAACCTTGGCCAGTGCCGCACGTGTTGCTGCGATCACCGATGGCGATGGCGACGCGGTAAAAATATAGGGGCGTGCGGCCAGTCGCAAAAGCTCCAGCTGCGGATGCGGGCTGACGCAGAAACCGCCAATGCCGCCGAGGCTTTTTGAAAACGTGCCGACGACAAAGTCAATGCCGTCGAGGACATCCAGGTGTTCGGCCAGGCCGAGGCCGTGTTTGCCGAAGACCCCGAAGGAATGCGCCTCGTCCAGCAACAGCCAGGCATTGTGGCGTTTCTTGACTTCGACAAATTCGGCCAGAGG
>JAIVHD010000278.1 GCA_020201235.1 Lysobacteraceae bacterium | reverse complement strand
GGTGCCGCCGAAGACCCTGCCGGGCAGCAAGCCGGAGTCGGTCCGGAGCTCGACAAGCCCGATCAGGTCCAAGCTCTTGCGGGGCTGAGCGGCAGGCTCGATCTTGAAGTCGATCAGTTGCGGGTCGGACGATCTTCGCTGGAGGCGGTGCAGATGGCGCTGGATCGTGAAAAACGGTACTGGCGTCTGAATGTGCACGGCCGACGGCTTGATGGGACGCTCAGAATCGTGGCCGATGGCTCGGTCGACCAGCCGATTGTGGCCTCGTTTAAGCACCTCTACTGGCCCGGGCTCGAAGCCGATACCGCGACCGCAGTCACCCCAGCCAGTACCTTGAGTCCGAAGAGGGTTCCACCTTTTCATTTTGCAATTGACGACTTCCGCTACGGTGATCTGGAAATGGGCGAGGTGCGCTGGATCTCGCATAAGTCGGTCTACGGGCTGGAAATCGAGCAGCTGTCAAGCCGCCGCGATGGCCTGGAGATCGTCGGCGATGGTCGCTGGATCGAGGATGGCGACATTCGCACGCAAATGCGCCTGCGGATGACCGATCGCAATCTCGGTCGCTCTCTGAACGAGGCCGGCTTTGATCTTGCGCTAGAGCGCGGCCAGGCGTCGATCACGCTCGCCGGCTCGTGGCAAGGCGGCCCCACCGATTTCGCACTTCGGACTCTCGATGGTGAGCTCGACCTGGAGATTACCGATGGCAGCATTCCCGAAGCCCGCCCCGGGGCCGGACGAATCCTCGGCCTGGTCAGCCTGAATTCGATCCCCAGACGGCTGCGGCTGGATTTTTCAGATGTCTTTGGCGAGGGGTTTGGTTTTGACCGCGTCAGCGGCCATTTCCAACTGGATGGCGGCATTGCCAGTACCGAGGACCTCAAAATCGATGCCCCGGCGGCCGAAGTCGAGATTCGCGGCCAGACCGATTTGCACAACCAAACCTACGACCAGACCATCACAGTCAAGCCCGGCTTTGGCTCGGCGCTGCCAATCATCGGTGCGCTGGCCGGCGGCCCGGTCGGTGCGGTTGCCGGAGCGGCATTGCAACAATTGTTTTCAAAGCCGTTGAAGGGCATTTCCGAAATCCAGTATGCGGTCACCGGAACCTGGGAAAACCCTGTGATCGAGCCGGTTCGCGTGCGGCCGGTCGAACCCTGATGGGTGCAACTGCCCATCCGATATGTTGTCAGATGCCGGAACCGCCCGCTGACATGCAAGGTTGGTCACCGGCGTGCTTGCACGAATCGAGACGCGGCCGGACGCCGGCCGGACGGCATCGCTCTGGACGGCTTGAGCTTGAAATGCTCCTATTTGACCGAATATCTCCCGCACGAACGAGGAACCCAATCGAATGTATGAATTAGCCAGAGACACCTTGTTAGCCCCCGCCGGCATCGACGGCTCCGAGCTTGATCGAGTGCTCGGCCGACTGCTGGAGGGGCGCGTCGACTACGGCGACCTGTATTTCCAGAACCGCCAGAGCGAAAGCTGGGCGCTGGAGGACGGCATCGTCAAGTCGGGCAGTTTCGATATCGATCAGGGTGTCGGCGTGCGCGCGATCGTCGAAACCGGCACCGGCTTTGCCTACGCCGACTCGATCAGCATGCCGGCGCTGATGGAAGCCGCAGGCAGCGCGCGCGCGATCGCGCGGGCCGGCCAGTCGGGCTCGATCGCCGTGACCCGACCGGTCCAGGCAACTGCGCTTTATCAGCCCGAAAATCCGTTGCAGGCGGCCGATTCGGCCAGCAAGGTCGACCTGCTGCGAACCATCGACGCCTATACCCGATCGCTCGATGCGCGCATCACGCAGGTCAATGTCTCGCTGGCCTGCCAGTTCGAATCGATTCTGGTCGCGGCCAGGCGCTGGTCAATCTCGATGCGGTCGACGCGCCGGCCGGGCCGATGAGCGTGGTCCTGGGGCCGGGCTGGCCGGGCGTGCTGCTGCACGAAGCGATCGGCCACGGACTGGAAGGCGATTTCCACCGCAAGGGCGTGTCGGCATTTGCTGGCCGCATGGGCGAACGCATTGCGACCGAGCACTGCACCGTCGTTGACGACGGGACCTTGCCCAACCGCCGCGGTTCACTGAGCATCGACGACGAAGGCACGCCGAGCGCGCACAACGTGCTGATCGAAGACGGCCGGCTGACCGGCCTGATGCAGGACAGACTCAACGCCCGCGCGATGGGCGAGCGCCCGACCGGCAACGGCCGGCGCGAATCGTTTGCCCACCTGCCGATGCCGCGCATGACCAATACCTACATGCTGGCCGGGCCGCATGACCCGGGCGAAATCATCGCCTCGGTCGACGACGGCATCTATGCAGTCAACTTCAACGGCGGCCAGGTCGACATCACCTCGGGCAAATTCGTGTTTGTGGCCTCCGAGGCCTATCGCATCAAGAATGGCAAGCTTGGCCCGGCGCTCAAGGGTGCCACGCTGATCGGCAACGGTCCTGACGTGCTGACGCGCGTGAGCATGGTCGGCAACGACCTGAAGCTCGACAGCGGCGTCGGCGTTTGCGGCAAAGAGGGCCAGGGCGTGCCGGTCGGCGTCGGACAGCCGACCTTGCGCGTCGACGACCTGATCGTCGGGGGCACGGCATGAGCGCCGTATCGGAAAAGCTCGAACAAGTCGGCATTCAGGACTTGCTGCATGATCCGGATCGCGAAACCCGGTACCTATCCGATATTGCTGCACGCATGCTGGCGCGCGCGCGTGTCGGCGGCGCCGACCAGGCCGAAGTCAGCGTCTCGTCGAGCCTGGGTCGAAACGTCACCGTTCGCCTGGGTGAGATCGATGTGCTCGAGGATGCGCGCGACCGCGGCGTATCGGTCACCGTGTACCGCAATCGCGCAAGCGGCAGCGCCTCGACCGCCGACCTGCGGCCCGAGGCACTGGAAAGAACGGTAGATCAGGCCCTGGCGATTGCCCGGCATACCCAGTCCGACCCGGCTGGCGGTCTGGCCGACCCCGAGCGCATGGCCACCGAGATCGCCGATTTCGATCTCTGGCACCCGCACGTCCAGGACATGAACCAGTTGATCGAGCGCGCGCGCGAAATCGAGCAGGCCGGCCTGGATCTGGACCCGCGCGTCGATAATTCTGAAGGCGCTCACCCGTTTCGGCCAATCCTGCGTACTGGTCGCGCGCGACCCATCGGGCATGCAGCGCGACTGGGATTGGGACGACCAATGTCGCATCGACCAACTCAAGCCAGCCTCCGAAACGGGTCGCGAGGCTGCCCGGCGTTGTCTGCGGCGTCTCGGCGCGCAGCCAGCACCAACCGGCAAGACGCGGGTTTTATTTGATCCGGACACGTCCAGGGGCCTGATTGGGCACCTGGTCGGGGCCGTCTCGGGCGGCAATTTGTACCGGCGCTCCAGCTTCTTGCTGGACAAGTGTGGTCAGAGCATCTTTCCTGAATGGGTTCGGATCGACGAGCAGCCGCATCTGCCCGGTGCATCGCGCTCCAGCTCGTTCGATTCAGAAGGCGTGGCAACGACGCCGCGGGCGCTGGTCGACCGCGGCGTGCTGGAGCGCTACGTACTGGGCAGCTATTCGGCGCGCAAGCTTGATCTCGAGACCACCGGAAATGCCGGCGGCGTGCGCAACCTGATCTTCCAGCCCGGCCCGCACAGCTTCACCGAGATGCTGCAAAAGCTCGACTGCGGCTTGCTGGTGACCGATGTCATGGGCCAGGGCGTCAACCTGGTGACCGGTGATTACTCGCGCGGCGCGACCGGCTTCTGGGTCGAAAACGGCGAGATCGCATGGCCGGTCGAAGAAATCACCATCGCCGCCAACCTTGCAGACCTGTTCTCGGGCCTGGTCGCGGCCGGCGACGATCTCGAAACCCGCCGCAACATCCAGGCCCCGTCACTGCTGTTCGAGTCGATGACCGTGGCGGGCAACTGATCGCAAGAAAAAGCCAGGCGGTGTTGCCAGGCCGCTCGGTGGCATTCTCGCGTTTTGAGAAAGCCCCATGCTTGAATCGAGCTTCATCCAACACTGGAGAAGCGCGATGCGACTCAATCACAAAAGAAACCTTCGCACGGCCGAGCGGCAGCGGGTCTTGCCCCGGACTCTGCAATGGGTCGGCCCGGTTGGTATCGAACTGCTGGGGCTGCTTGGCCTGGTGGCCTGGCTGAGTGCCTGCCTGCACTGTCTCGCGAGATTCGTCTAAGCCCGGCTTATTCACCACCCGATCTACTGCGGCGGCCCCAGGCCCCGCGTCTGCGGCGTTTTGCAGCCAAGCGCATCCTCACCGGACGGGCAAGTACGCCTCCGGTGCACTCGGTCGCAAAACGCCGCAGCCACAGGACCTGGAACCGCCTCGCGACGACCGGGTGGTGAATAAGCCGGGCTAAGCCGGCTGTATGCCGGGTCACTCAAAATTCGGTCGTCGCGAGACCGTTGCGGATTTTGTCGATATCGCACGAGGGCCGCAAAACGCTGCGCTCGCAAGATCGGATAGCGAATCGTGACGAGCCGTGCGGGCATCAGGCGGGCTGAGCCGGGTCAAGCCTTAGCCTGGCACCGTCAGGCCTGACGACCCGTCACGACGGAAGGGTGGCGAATAAGACGGGTTTAGGTCCGGTGGCGGCCCGGCCATGGTCCGGTTTCGGGCCCAAGCCTGGGCTGCGGATTTGTTCACGGATGCCCGCCGGTGGCCGGTTTCTGGGAAAATCGTCGTTTATTGCTTTTTGTGGCCCACGATCATGTCGCACGATATCCATGCAGAACGCATTCTGATCCTCGATTTTGGCTCGCAGTACACGCAGCTCATTGCCCGCCGGGTCCGCGAGATCGGGGTCTATTGCGAAATCATGCCGTTCGACGCCGACGATGCTGCGATTGGCGCGTTCGCGCCGCGCGGCATCGTGCTGTCCGGCGGACCGGAATCGGTCGGTTTCGAAGACAGCCCCAGGATTCCCGAAGTGGTCTTCGAACTCGGCGTACCGTTGCTCGGCATCTGCTACGGCATGCAGGCCATGGCCACGCATTTCGGCGGCACCGTGGACCCCTCCGAGGAAAAGGAGTTCGGCTACGCCGAGGTTGCGATCGCCAACCGTTCGCGCCTGCTCGACGGTATCGAGGACCGGGTTGCAGGCGAAGGTCGGGGCTTGCTCGAGGTCTGGATGAGCCACGGCGACAAGGTCACGGTGCTGCCGCAAGGCTTCAAGACCCTGTGCACCACCGGCTCGGCGCCGATCGCCGGAATGGCCGATGACGATCGCGGCTACTACGGCCTGCAGTTCCACCCCGAGGTCACCCACACCACGCAGGGCCGGCGCATTCTGGAGCGCTTCGCGCTGGATATCTGTGGCTGTGCGGCCGAATGGACCACCGAGGCGATCATCAGCGACCAGATCGCGCGCGTGCGCGAGCAGGTCGGCGACGATAGCGTGCTTCTGGGGTTATCCGGCGGCGTCGACTCATCGGTGGTCGCGGCGCTGCTGCACGAGGCCATTGGTGATCAGTTGCTGTGCATCTTCGTCGACACTGGCCTGTTGCGCTTCGAGGAGGGCGACCAGGTCATGGCGACCTTCGCCCGGCATCTGGGCGTGCGGGTCGAGCGAGTTGATGCGCGCGACGCCTTTCTCGATGCGCTGGTCGGGGTCGACGATCCGGAGCTAAAGCGCAAGATTATCGGCCGCGAGTTCATCACCGTGTTCGATGCTGCGGCCAAGAGTCATCGCGAGGCCGGCTGGCTGGCCCAGGGCACGATTTACCCGGACGTCATCGAATCGGCCGGTGCGGCGACCGGCAAGGCCAAGGTGATCAAGTCGCATCACAATGTCGGCGGCCTGCCGGCCGAGATGAACATGAAGTTGATCGAACCGCTGCGCGAGCTTTTCAAGGACGAAGTGCGCCGGATTGGGGTCGAGCTGGGTCTGCCGGCCGAACTGGTCATGCGCCATCCATTCCCCGGCCCGGGGCTAGGCGTGCGCATCCTCGGCGAAGTCAGGCCCGAATACATCGAGCCCCTGCAAAAGGCCGACCACATCTTTATCTCCGAGCTTCGAAAAGCCGGCCTGTACGACAAGGTCAGCCAGGCTTTCGCCGTGTTCCTGCCGGTCAAGTCGGTCGGCGTGGTCGGCGATGCGCGGCGCTATGAATGGGTGATCGCGCTGAGGGCGGTCGAGACCGTCGATTTCATGACTGCCCGCTGGGCTTATCTAGAACATGAATTCCTCGACCACGTCTCGCGCCGCATCATCAACGAATGCGATGGCGTCTCGCGCGTGGTCTACGACATCTCCGGCAAGCCGCCGGCGACCATCGAGTGGGAATAGGCCGGCGTCTCGCATTAACCCGTTGACTGTAATGGTACAGTTTGCTAAGCTGCACCTAGGCACTGTAACAATACAGTAAAACGATTGGAAAGGAGATGCGCATGATCGCTCAAGCCGAACATTTGCTGCAACGTGGCTCCAGTGTCCCTCGGTCACTGCTGCCCGCGATTTTCAATATCCTGGGCCAATGGCGCTTGACCGGTGCCCAGCAGATGACTCTTTTGGGCCTCAGCAACGAGAAGACCCTCTATAACTGGAAGAGCCAGCCGGAAAAGGCCAAGCTGACGCGCGATCTACTGGAGCGGGCCAGCTATATTTTGGGGATCTACAAATCTCTGCAAATCCTGTTGTCCGACCCGGTGCTGGCCGATCAATGGCTGGCCACCCCCAACGATAATCCGCTGTTCAACGGCCAAGCGCCGCTGGACCGCTTGCTGGCCGGTCAGGTGGTTGACCTGGCCGTGGTCAGAGATTTCCTCGATGCGGAGCGGGGTGCTTGGTGATTGCGATCGATACCCTGCCTGGCAGCGAGGTGAATGCGCCGGTCTATCGGGTCATCTTGTCACGCTATCCCCAAATCCACCTGTTCGAGCGCGTTTCCAATCCACAGGACTGGGACGTGCTCTACGCGGTAGAGTCCCTCACCAACCCCAGGCTGCGAGATGAAGTCGGCGATATTCGGCTGGTACCTCCGGAAGACCGCGTCTATGGCGATGGTGCGTCCTGGATCATGGCTGCCTTCACCCATCCGCCGGTGGATGGCCGTGGTGGCCGCTTCAATCGGGACTTCGGTATCTATTATTGTGCGGCAAATGAATCGGTGGCCATCGCCGAATCGTCCTTCCATCGGGCACAGTTCCTGCGAGAATCCAGAATCGACAAGACCACCCAGGACATACGCAGTATCCGCGCGCACCTGGGGCCGGTCACCCTGCATGATGTACGACAGCTTGAAGGGCATCCCATTTACCACCCCGACGATTACGCACAAGCTCAGCAGCTTGGTTCCGCGTTGCGAAATGCCAAAAGTTTCGGCGTTCACTACCAAAGCGTGAGAGCAAAAGGAGAGTGCTACGGCGTGATGCGGCCCAAAGCACTTACGGACGCCATTCACTGGCGCTACCTGCGTTACCACTATGAACAGGGGGCGATCGTTGACGTTGAGTCCCTGGACGGCAGTGGCACGAGGTGAGGGCGATGTATAGCGAACTGCTTTGGGTCTTCACCCAGCTCCCGGACGACTACATCGTTCTCGATACCGAAACCACAGGACTCCCCGACGAAAACGGCCCGCCGGATATCGTGACGCTTGGCCTCACTGTGGTGAGGAATCGAGCAATTTCCGAATCCATCGAGTTCAATACACGACCCCGAAAACGCGTCTCAGATGAAGCGCAAGCGATACATGGGATTGCCAACCAGCAGGCAGCACGATTTGGTTCCTTTGACTCCCAATGGAACCCGATCGCGACATACCTAAAAGACCAACTCGTCGTCATCCACAACGCCAGTTTCGACTGGCCCATCCTGCTTGATCATGTTCGGCGATACGGATTGGCATTTCCGGAAATCAAAGGGGTTTTTTGTAGTCAAAAAGCAGCCATTCCCTGGGCGCAGGCGATGAACATTCCGAGCAGTCACCGAGGTCCATCGCTGGACACCTTGACGGCGATGTTCGCCGTTGAAGATTTCAGAGCCAAAGAGGGCGGGTTGCACGGGGCGAAGATCGATAGTCAGCAAACGGCTCGAGTGGTGGAAACCATGCGGTGTTCTGGGGCGCTTTGATCCCGCCTTATTCACCACCCTCCGTTATTTGAAGGTGCCGCCAGGTCCCGTGGCGGGGGCGACCGAGTGCAGCGCACGCGTATTCGCCCGGCTGGTGAGAATGCCTGACCGAGCGAGGCGTCGCCGACGCGGGGCAGAGCGGCGTCACAGTCGGTGGGGCCTTGAATAGGGCGGGGT
>JAIVHD010000058.1 GCA_020201235.1 Lysobacteraceae bacterium | reverse complement strand
GTTCTTCACCTCCGGCGGAAAGGGTGGAGGCACCGGCCTCGGGCTGGCCATGGTCTACGGCTTCGTCAAGCAGTCCGGCGGACACGTGCGCATCTCTTCCGAACCCGGCCAGGGCACCACCGTCCGGTTATATCTGCCACGAACCCACGGACACCCGTCTGACAGTCGCAAGGAGGTGCCCAAAAAGCTGACCGGCGACGAAACCATCCTGCTGGTCGAGGACGATGAATCGCTACGCCAGGTCGCACACAGCCATCTCGCCCGGCTCGGTTACACCGTCCTCGAAGCCGGCAATGGTCCGGAGGCGCTGGCGTGGCTGAAAGCCGACCACCCCATCGACCTTCTGTTTACCGACGTGGTCATGCCCGGGGGTATGAGCGGCAAGCAACTGGCAGCGCAAGCCGAAAAAATCCGCCCGGGACTGAAGGTGCTCTACACCTCTGGCTACGCGGAGGACACCATTGTCCACCACGGTCGTGTCGACCCCGGTGTTCACCTGCTGAGCAAGCCCTACAGGCAGGCTGAATTGAGCCGGGCCGTAAGACGTGCGCTCGAAGAATGACTTGGGCCGCCCGGCGTCGCTGTGCATTTGTGTCCTGGCGCACCGAAGCTCCAGTCGTTTATATGCTGAGATGGGACTAACCAGATCGGCATCAGCCACAGGAGCCCGTATGAATAGCAAGACCAACAACCTCGTTCAGATCAACCTGGATCAGCGCCGGCGTTTTCTGCGCCTGTTCGGTACGGCTGCAGTCATGCTGCCGGTCACCGTCATCCTCGGTTGTTCCGATGACCAGCCGTCAGCACCGGCCACCCAACCGCAGGCATCTGACCCCAGCCCACCACCACGGCAGAACCAGCAGTCCGACCCGAAACCAACTCCACGGGAAGAAATGGAAAGTGGCGCTGAGCAGGCGACTGCGGATATGCCGAAACTGAGTCTGGACGACCCTGCCGCGCGATCCCTGGGATACAAGCACGATGCCGCCAATGTGGATCTGGAGGAATTTCCGCAACGCGGCAGGCCCGAAGCAGCCAATCACTACTGCAAAAACTGCACCCTGTTCCAGAGTAGCGATGGCAACGAATGGGGACCATGCACTGTGTTTCCAGGCAAGCTTGTACATGCCAACGGCTGGTGTAGCGCCTACGTAGCCAGACCGGCCTGACCGAGACGCGAAACCAGGCTGAAGTCTGGACGCGTTTAGACCGGATTTCGTAGGGAACCTCTGAACAACTCTGCGCACATACACCTCGCCTGAGTGCAGGAAACCGCTGTTGTGACTACCTTTGATTTCGAGAAATACGGCCCGCTCCCCGGCCGCCTCCGCCAATTGGCGCCCGTGCTCGAATGGAACAATGCCATCATCACGGCTATGGATGACCAGCGTCGGTAAATTTGCATCCATCACGTATTGCCGGGTATTCATCTCGATATGCAGCAACCACCGGACCGGCAACCAGCTATAGATCTCTTCCGCCCGATCCGGCACCGAGGTAAACGCCGACTCCAGGATCAAACAGGCGGCCGTTTGCCTCCGGGCCAGATGCGCCGAGACCGCAGCACTCATGGACCGCCCGAACAGCACCAACCGGTCCGGCCGCACGTCCTTTTCGCGAGTCATCCACGCCATTGCCGCCTCGACATCGAGATATACACCCTTCCCGGCCGGCCGACCGGTGCTGCGGCCGTATCCGCGGTAGTCGTACATCAGCACGTTGACCTTGAGCACGTCGAAGCTGGTGTTCTTGGCCAGGCCCCGGATGCGCCAACGTCGGTCACCGAAGCGCAAGACCACATCGAGCTCGGTGACTTCGGCTTCGATCTCCGGTGCTGGTGGTTCGGGGACCGCCGATGCCGGCAACTCGGCCAGCGCTTCGGTCGCCGGCGATCCGTCGGGATCGGTGTCGGCTTCCGGCGCCGGCTGCGGGATCGGGTCGGGCGGATCAGCGATTAAAGAAGAAGGTTCGGCCGGCTCGGGGTCAGAAGCGGATTCCGATGGTCCGGGCAAGGTTTCCGGTTCAGGCTCGCTTTCCGGCCCGGCCGGCATCGCCGGCGCGGCCGTGTGCAGGTCCGGCGGCTCGCCCTTTCCCCAACCACTCGGCCTTTCTGATGACAAGACCGAGTGATTTCAGCGGAGGCTTGACCTTCAACGCGTATTCGTTGGCGTCCATGCTTTTGGGGAAGCTCAGCCGGAAGCAGTCAAAGCCCTCACAGGTCAGCTTCTCGGCGACCTTCCCGGCCGCCTGGTGGCCGGCCGCGTCGGCGTCATAGGCGATCAGGATGCGCTTGACGCCGGATTCCTTGAGCGCGCCCAGGATTTCATCGGTGAAGCCATTCACGTCGTATCTGGTGGTTACATTCTCGAACCCGGCCGCGATGAAGGTCAGCGCGTCGATTAAGGACTCGCACAGGATGATTTCGGGCTGGCCGGCCAGGTTCTCGCGGTTGAACACGCCCCGGTGCGGGCCCGGCAGATACAGGTGATAGACCGTGCCTTTTCGAAGGTTGTCATTGAGTTTGCGACCGTAGAGCTGGACAACCTGGCCGGATTCGTCCAGCACCGGAACCACGAGCGAACCGGTCAGGTGCTCGTGCCCGCTCTTTCGGAGCACGCCCAGCTTCTGCAAAGCCCCACGTATCTCGGCACCGGCCTTGAACGTCTTCGGCGGCAAGCGATAACCCAAAGTCCGGTTGGCAAAGCCCAGCGGAACCGGCGGATCAGTTTGGGGTCGTTAAGACCGCGCTTGTCCAGGTACGCTAGCGCCTCGGGTGATTCCAGTAAGGTCTGGTGATAGAAGTCGGTGACCTGTTCCAGCAACGCACTCTCGCCAGCGTCCAAGGTAAAAGGGGACGCCGCCTGGCGGATTTCCGATGCCGGCGGCGGCGTCCCTTTCCCTGCAGCCAGGGCCGGATGGTCTTTCAACAGCAACTCGCAGGCGTGCCGGAAGCTGACCTTGTGGAAGCGCATCACCCAGTCGATCACCGAACCACCCACCCCGCAGGCCCCCAGGCAGTGCCACAGGTTCTTGTCCGGCGAGACCACAGCGACGGCGTGCGGTCGTCGTGGAACGGGCAGCGGCCGACCTGATCCGAGCCGCCGTGCTTTCTCAACGCAATGCCAGCCGCCTCGACCAGGCGCACGATCGAGACCTCACGTTTCAGGCGGGCGATCTGTCTCGTCGGGGATTCTGGCCATATCAGGGGTCCTCCAAAAACCCTGTCAAGGGGTTTTTCAACAAAATAACTCGTCTTTAGTGTACTCTATTTTAGAGTTACCGCAACCCCGTAACCGAGAACCGGCCTTATGCTTTCCACGAACCCACTGGTAACCGGACCGATCATGGCCGCCACCGACAAGGCGTTTTACAAAGCACTCGGCCAGCGCGTGGCCCAACGGCGCAAGGCCATGGACCTGACTCAGGTCGAACTGGCCAAGGCGCTCGGCATCGCCCAGCAGACCATGGCGCACTATGAGGGCGGGAGTTTGCGGATCCCGGTGGCACAGTTGCCAACACTCGCGCAGACGGCCGCGGTCCTGATGGACGATCAGACCTTCCGTTGCGATCTCGCGGCGTGTCAGGACCTCGGCGAACAGGTGCCGGGCCAGACCGGCATTCTCCTTCTTCGAGACCATCCAGCCGACCACATACGCGCGGCTAAGGAGGAAGGTCAGGGACGACAGTGCCCGGCAGTGTCGCGCGCTGTCCTGATTGCTTAATTTAGTGGCTGCCCCAGATTCTCTGGCTGTCCCCGATTCTGCAGCCGCCTGATATCAGCGGCTAAGGAAGAACCTACAAGAACGCCCGGACCAGCCGGGCGTTTTCAGTAGCGGTCGGTTTTGTGGCTGTCCCAGATTGACACGATACGTGGGTGTTTGGTGTTGACGGTAGTTGAAGAATCGTAAACAGTAAGATTACAGACAGCAGCGACCGGCCTTGTCGCGCGTTGTTGTCGTCAGGTCAGTGCAAAAAGAAACGCAACGCCAAAGGCCCGTGACCCGGTCCGGAACGCGCAGGACACTTAGACATCTGTCCAAGGATCATCCATAGAGTCCCCGCCTCCCTGTTCAGGAGAACCCTTCGAAGGGGATATGCCAGTCAGGAACAGCAAGGGCAATGCAAACTTAGGCAGGGACCTAAGCTCACAATCTCTCAACCCCTCTAATACAAAGTAGCCTATAAAAGCAACGCCAACAATAGGAATGAGCCAAACAACCCCTAACTGTATAAACCTACGAGTCGCTTCTTCATCTTGCCTAAGGATCAGGATGCTTACTACGACTTGCATATAAAAATGGATCACAAGTACCAACGCTAGAATCAGTTGAAAAACGCTCTCCATCTTGGTTACAACTGTCTATGCAACTTCAAACTTCTTTTATCAAACAGCGCAGTAAACCAAATTTTTACTATGGCCGATATCCAGTGCCACGCTGCCTTCAAATGGCGGCCATTTGACCAATACATGGCTGCCAGCCATTTACGCGCAAGCAAATGTCCAGCAGCATTGGCTCTCAGATAGAACTCCTCGGCCCGCCCTAAATCAGGACACACCCCAAATCCCTTGTGAAAAATCCATGCCAACCCAAATAACGCCCGCCTATCTTCAACTTTTTCAACTATCGCTTGATAGTATTCGCGTGAGATCTCATAGTCAACGGGGACACCTTGGCCGGTGAGATGGAGCCTAGCCATCGCCAATAAGCCTTCCATGTCTCCGCTATCGGCGGCCCTACGATACCACTTGATTGCTTCACCCAAGTCTTCTTTCACCGGATCAGTGCCAGTCTCGTGAAAGACGCCAATTTCCGCCATCGCTGCGGCAACACCATCATCAGCAAGAGCTCTCAGCATATAAAGCGCGCCCTCAGTATCGCCACTTTCCATGCACTGAAACATCCTATCCCATCTGCGCTCAAGGCTCGATAAATCATGCGGGCTCTTCAATTTAATTCACCGATCCCTTATAACCTTTCTGAATTGATTAGCTTGCTCCCTCTGAATGCCAATCCGGATCTCTTCCATCCGTAAGCGTTGTTGGACAAGCGCTCTGGATGGCTTGGTCACAATTGTCCCAGCAGCGTTTACTTGCGAAGTACATAGAGATGCAGCCATGCATGCAGCGCGTAATGCCTCACTGCGACCACCGAATACTCGTACAGAACTGGCAGCAATGACACGGGTCACTGCTGCACCACCTATTACATATGCCTCTGGCGCAACACGCTGCAAAGCGCCACTTTCAAGGCGATGAACCAGGCCCGTTTCCGGTGAGAAATTGAAGTGACTGCCTTGGGCATCAACAAGCGTTGTACCAAAATCGCTAACCGCCAGGTTCACTAATTCTCCCTGATCCGTCAGAAACTCTCCTCCGACCGGCGAAAATCCGCCAATCAAAAAGCGTCCGTAACCACCGAATCCGTGCCGGAAAGACTGACATTGGTCGCGATCTCGGCCGATCGATCTTCAGGCTTTCGCTGGAATTGTACATCCCCAGCACCGGCTGTTGCAAACGCATGCCCGTTTCGTTCACTCGCGACCGCCGCGATTACGCCGCTGGAAAGTCCGGGCATCAGGGAACGCATGGCTTCATGCACTTCGCGCTGTTGCTGCGGAGTCGAGTCCTGCAAGGGTGAGAATGGCTCAACCTGGAAGGAGGAGGAGAACGCACCGGGCAGGGTGCCGGGGGCGCTCGATTGATTCAGTGAGGAGATCGCAGTGCCGAAATGCCTCAGCAGCTGCCCGATACCGATGAGCGCCTCGCCCGCCGTCTGGCAATACTGACATGGAAGAAGCCTCACCACCTGGCCGAGCGCGCTTAACGCTTTACCAAGCTTTTTGGCGAACCCCCCAAAACTAAAAAACCCGCTCGGATCGGTCAGCGCCAGCGGATTGTTGTGGACGTAGGTATACCGGTTGAGCGTGGTGGAGTCCTCGACGAACGGGTCGGCCTGCAGAAATCGGCCCAGATGGGCGTCGTAGATGCGCCCGTTCATGTGGATGATGCCCATGGAATCGACGTGCTCGTGGCCGGTGTAGCCGCGGGGTGTGATGGCAATGGTTGATTGCGCCCAGGCCGGGGTGCTGCCCGTTAGCCATTGCACCCATTGATCGGTCCAGTCGGCAGCACGGCGGCGCTCGCCCCAGGCGTCGAAGGCCATGTTGGCCACGACCTGGCCGTTCTCGTCGGTGATCGCGATGGTGCTGCCGATGTGGTCGGTGTGCAGGTAGCGCTGCCGGTCGATGCCGCTGGCCTCGAAGAAGGTGGCAATCGCGATTCCACCGATGTAGCGCCGGTACTCGCCGCCGCCCGGCCCCGGATTGTGCCCGCGATAGATCACCTCGACCGAGCCGACGTAGTGGGTGCGCTGCTCGACCTGGGTGCCGGACAGATCCCGGCGCAGGGTTCTTGAGCGGTCGGCGCCGTAATGGAACTCGACCTGGTCGGAACTGCGGCTGATGCGACGAACCTTGTCGTAGCTGGTGTAGTGGAACTCGCGGTCGAGCGCGTCGCCGACCTGGTCGGAACCGACGTTGCCGTTGGCATCATAGAAAATCGTTCGAGCGCCGGCCTGGGTGACCGCGTGCGGGCCGGCGCTGCCGGCACCGTAGTTGTAGTTGCTGTGACTTGCGAGCGCGCAACTGAGGCTGGAGACATCCGACTTGCACACAATGTTGCCAGACCGGTCGTAGCGCATTTGTAAGGCGGTCGTCTCCGGCCCGCCATCGCGCTGCATGCGCACCCGGGTCAGGCGGTCGCGGGCGTCGTACTCGAAGCGCTCAAACTGGTCGCGCAGGCCGCCCTGGTCGTGCCGATGGGTGACGTTGCCGACGGCGTCCCAGGCCAGCTGCAAGTCCTGGACCAGCGCGAAGTCACTGTCATCAACCTTGTGCCGCAACCGCCCGGTTGCCGGGTCGTAGCCGGCCGTCACGCTCGCACCATTGCCCATGACCGCCTCGGTGATCTGGCCGCGCGCGTTCTGCGAGACCACCGTCCAGTAGGCCAGCCTGGCCAGCCCGTCGCCCCGGCGCGCCTCCTCCAGCCGCTGAAGATAGCCAAAGCTGTTGTAGGTAAACTGCGTGCCGCGATCGCCGCCGGCGGCGTCGAACTGTTGGAATACCCGGCCAAACGGGTCGTAGGTGGTTCTTTCTGAGTAGCTTCGATTGAAGCCACCGGCCTCGGCGATGGTGGTATCAACGTGAATCAAGCGGCCATCTTGGCTGCGGTAATAATAGCTTCGCAGCGTTGTGTGATTGGCTCCGGCACCGTCATCGTATTGACTCGACTCGAATACGATCTGGCCGAACTCCGGCTCCAGCACGGTATTGCCGTAGCCCCAGTTTGTGTTGCCCACGGGCGTTCCGGCGCAGGTATCGGTACTGAACACATCGACCAGATCCTCGCGCCCGATGCGCCGACCGAGACCGTCGTAGGTCAGCAACGTGCCCTGGTTTTTTGCATCGCGCTGGCAAATCAGATCGCCCAGCGCGTTGTGCCGGTAGTGCCAGGTGCCCTTGTCGGGATCGTCCAGGCGCTTTTTGTTGCCCAGCGCGTCGTAGGCGATGACAATCGTGTCATCCGCCAGCGGCCCATCGGTTTCGATTAACTGACCAAGTGCGTCGTAGCGGTAATTTGTGGTGCCGAGATCGGCGGCAATTTCACCGATCTTCTCGCCCAAGGCATTGCGATCGGTGACGTGTTGCTTTCCGCGGGCGTTGGTATGGGTTGTCCGGAGACCCTTCGTCAGGCCGCTGCCGGCGAGGTTGTAGCGCCAGCTTTCGGTATTGCCGTCGGGCAGCTCGACGAACTCGACCCGGCCGACTTCATCGTAGAACGTTCTGGTCCAATAGATGGGATCGCCCGGAAAATACGGTTCCGAGACTTCCAGCGGCCGGCTGGCGTAGTCATATCGGGTGTCAGTATAGATGCGCTGGCCATCAAAGCCCCAGACGATGGCCCGGGTCTCGCGCCCAAGCACGTCCTTGCACACCCACGATCGGCTGCCGTCGGCGGCCGTGAGTTCCTCGCGCGAGGCAGTCCCCGACGGGCAATTGGCGTGTCCCCCAGGACGGTGCAGGACGCGTGTCCAGGCACCATCCGGGGTGTAGCTGTAATGCGGCCGGCCCATTGCGTCAAAGCCGGCCACGGCGGTGACGTTCTGGCCGTTACGAACGCGCAGTGCATTGCCGTAGTGGTCACGGTCCAGCACCTCGCTGGTGGTCAGCCAGGCCGTTCCGAGTTGGACCTGTTCGGTATCAACATACCGCCCCCGGGGATCGTAGGTGACGCGGGTTCTGCGCGCAGGGTTGATTTCGGTGCCGGTCACCGTGGTCGTCGTGCGATTTCCGAACGAGTCAAGCGCATACGTCGTGGCCAGGCTGCCGCTGCTATCGAGGCAGCTCGAAGCGTTGACCGTTTCGCGATTCAGAATACCGGTCGCGCTGTGATAACCAAAGGTCGATCGACGCTGCGTGGTCTGATTTCCGCGTGTGCTTTGCACCGTGCTACACGACAACCGGCCCAGATGCCAACGCGACGCATCGTCGGAATAGTGATTCGCGCTGACTCGGCTTGCAACCGGATCGCCGATGCCAGAAATCGACGTATAGGTCGAAACCGAAACCTGACCGACATTGCCATAGCCATCCAGCTGGGTGTTTTCGGTGACGACCCGGTGGCTGAACGAGGCACCACTCAGGTTGGTACCGGAGTAATCCGGGTTGAAGCTCCATTCCCCACTTCTGGCCAGATAGGGGTGGGTGAGCCCGTTTGCCTGTGCGGTAAACACTTCGGACCAGATATTCTCGCTGCAACCCAGAAATATCTCATTGCCGGTACTCCAGCCGGTTGACCAATCGACACAGGAGGACTCAATCCAGTTCGGCAGCGAAGGCGCACCAATCGAAGACCAAGGATCGGTTTTCATATGCCAGCTTCGGGTGGCTTCGGGCAGACCGATAAAAGGAAAATCCTGATGGTAACGGGTTTGGGTGAGCATCCCCGATTGCGGGTCGTAACTGGCCACTCCGCGAAAACCGAGAAAGCCCCGGCCACCGCCCTGGATGCGGGCTCCGCTGTAGAAGTACTGGACCCGGGTTGTGCCGTTGCTGCGGTAGCTACTGGTTGTGTTGCCGCCGAGTGTCGTGCCGAGCTCGTACTGGGGGCTTAGACTGGTGGCTGTGGATACGACATACATCGGCACCGTGACGTCGTAGACAACCGAACCTCCGCCAAACTCGGGGACCGGCCCGCCACCGCCGCGCTGATACACTTCCGGCTGAACCAGCGAGCGATAATTCAGTTCGGTCCAGGCACCGAAGCCGTCGGTGACCCTGCGCAAGCTGCCCTGCGGTTCGTGGCGCGAACTGAGGGTTTGTGTGTTGACGCCATAGCGCAGTTCGATGTTGATGTTGCTGTTGCCAAACGGCCCGAACAAGACCTGATCGAGCTTGCCGTCGCCATAGAGATCGGCAAATTGCGTTTGGTTCCGTGAAATCTTTTTGGCGAGCGCAGCGGTGAACTCCGGGCTCGCGAATCCGCCGCTGCCAGCATTGAGCTCGCGCTTCCAGCGCGCCATTTTCCAGCGCGCTCTGTCACTGTCGCGGGAACTCGGAAACAGCGCGTCGGGATGCCCATCGCCATCGGCATCGATTATCTGGAGCTGATTGCGGAGATCCTCGTGCGCGGGCCAGCCGTTGGAATCGCTGGTATGGATTGTACGCGCGGCTTCAAACTCGCCATCAAAGCCTCGATTCAGCCGAAACTGCCAGACCTGTGCATCTGCGTTGTAGTAGACGAGATCGCCCAAACCGTCCCGGTTCAGGTCGACTACCTGCAAATGCTCGATTTCCGGATGACCGATCGTTGCATCGTCTTCGTAAGATGTGCCCAGAATGGCCGCACTGACGAATTCAACCTGGCCGTCGGCGGGGTCGGCCTGGCTCTGAAAAAGAATGTACCGGCTATACACCTTATGGATCGGGTGAGGTAGCGAGAGCTCCTCGCCCGCCAGGCCGCCAGATTCCGGATCCTCAGCCAGGATCGGGCAATTGGCGACGCACCGGCGCAAGCGCAGCAGGAACACCAGGTCGGCCTGGCCGTCGCCATTGGCATCAAATGCGCGGTTTGGCTGCATCTGAAACTGGATCGGATCATCCACGATGAATGTTTCGAAGTGATCGGATAAAACTCTTACTGTATTGCCGGACTGCTCTTCGAAAGAAGGAGAATCGGGCGACCCGGTCTGGGGGTCCATGGTTGTCGGGGCGGCCGATAAATAGTCAACCTCACCGGCGCTGTTCAGTGCGGCGAGCCGAACGTGCAGCAATGGCGGATTGGCGCCACTTCGTTTTTCAACCCAAACAATGTCGGACAGGCCGTCGCCATTGACGTCAATAAGCTGCAATTGCTCGACCTTGTCCGTATTTTGAATCAATGGTGCCGAAACGCTCGAAGACGAGAATTGCAGATCGGCCTCGTTCCACTCGAAACCCGTTGGCTCAAAGCAATGACTGCCGTTGCATTCCTGAACTGATGCAAGCGCACTGTTCCCAAGCATCTTCAGGTTATCGTTGTAGTGCAAATGATAGTGGCGCAATACCTGGTTGCCGGAAGTGCTGGTGATTTGTGATAGACGCGCGCTCGCGATGAGTTTGATTCCCGCCAGATAGCCTTCGGTACGGTGAGCCGCGGGTACGGCATCCCATGAGAAATTCAGCACGTTGTCGGGCGCGACACCGGTCTGAACGTTACCCCCGTAGACGACTTTATCCAGCACCGTCTCGACCGCGAGACTTTGGAGATCACTCCATTCGAAACGCATGAAATTACTTGCACTATCCTCGATTCGGCCGATGTTCCATCGCAAGGCCTCACTGTCGGGCCCACTCAACTTGCTTGAAACCTGCGCCTTGCCCAGATCAACGCCGGAGGCTTCGGTTGCACCGTACCAACTCACCGTGCCGTCTTTGCGCCAGACCTTGAAATACGCCGGCCCTTCGCCTTGACTGCCGAAAGACTGGATGCGTACGATCTGGTCCACCTCCAGCCGGTATTCGGCACCATCGGCTCCGTATGTGCCAGCGATTACAATCAAGCGCTGTCCGTCCAGGCAGAACCGGTCGCTTTCGGTGAGCGTGACGCCGCCGTTTTGGTCGTCGGTTTCCCAGGTTTGCGCACAGCGGGTAATCGCGCTCAAGCCTTCCAGGTTCCATCCGATTCCGGCGCTGCCCGGGCCGGCCTGGCTGTTGTAGGACAACGCAATCTCTGGCGCCATGCCACCGCCGGAAGGCGCGGTCATGATCGGGATACGATACGATGCAGCCCCGGATTCGGTTACCCGAAACTCGCCACGCGTGGCACCGGTGCGGGTGCTGGTGGTATCGGCCTGCCAGTTCGGATCAGCCGCCGGCGAAGGTGCCGCGTCGGTCCCGGCCATACGCACCTGTACTTCCGGGCTGCGCGCGATCAGGTCTGAGTCAGCCGAGCTGGTTCGGCGGATCTGAAACTCGTAGTTGCCCGTTGCCGGAATTGCATACGGCTGGTTTTCCATTACACCGGAGATGCCGGTGAACAACGGAACAATCGGCCCACTCG
>JAIVHD010000277.1 GCA_020201235.1 Lysobacteraceae bacterium | reverse complement strand
GCTTGTGATAATTCTCGATCATCACGATGCTGGCGTCGACCATCGCGCCAATCGCAATTGCGATGCCGCCCAGCGACATCACGTTGGCATTGATGCCCTGCAGGCCCATCACGATGAACGCGGCCAGTATGCCCAGCGGCAGCGTCAGCAGAACCACCAGCGAAGAGCGGAAGTGGAACAGGAACAGCATGCACACCAGCACCACGATGATGAATTCCTGCACCAGCTTCTCGCCCAGTGTTTTCACTGCGCGCCCGATCAGATCCGAGCGGTCGTAGGTCGTAACAATTTCCACGCCCTCGGGCAGGCCGCGCTCGAGCTCGGCCAGGCGTTGCTTTACCCGCTCAATGGTCGCCATGGCGTTGCCGCCGAAGCGCATCACGATGATTCCGCCGACCGCTTCGCCCTCGCCGTTGAGTTCGCCGACGCCGCGCCGAAGATCCGGTCCGAAGCGCACCTGCGCGACATCGCGGATCAGGACGGGTACGCCCTGGTCGGTGGTCTTGAGCGGAATCTGTTCCAGGTCGTCGAGCGAGTCGACGTAGCCGGTGGCGCGGATCATGTATTCGGCTTCGGCCATTTCGATCACCCGGCCGCCGGTTTCCATGTTGCCGCGCTGGATGGCGTTGCGAACCTTTGAAAGCGGAATGCCGTAGGCGCGCAGTCTGTCGGGATCGACGACGACCTGGTACTGGCGCACCATGCCGCCGATGGACGCGACCTCGGACACGCCTTCGACGGTCTGCAGCTCGAACTTCAGGAACCAGTCCTGCAATGCGCGCATCTCGCCCAGGTCGCGCTTGCCGCTACGGTCGACCAGTGCGTACTGGTAGACCCAGCCGACGCCGGTCGCATCCGGCCCCAGCGCCGGGCGTGCGCCTTCGGGCAGCGTGGGCGCGACCTGGCTCAAATATTCCAGCACGCGCGAACGGGCCCAGTACAGGTCGGTGCCGTCCTCGAAGAGTACGTAGACGTAGGAGTCGTTGAAGAACGAGTAACCGCGCACTGTCACGGCACCGGGTACCGCCAGCATGGCTGTGGTCAGCGGGTAGGTCACCTGGTCCTCGACCACCTGCGGCGCCTGACCGGGGTAGCTGGTCTTGACGATGACCTGCACGTCGGACAGGTCGGGGATGGCGTCCAACGGTGTGCGCAGCATGGAGATCACGCCCCAGCCGGCCACCAGCAGTGCCAGCATCAACACCAGGAAGCGGTTGGCGACCGACCAGCGGATGCTGGACTCGATCATGATTTTTCTCCGCCGCTCATGTCATGACCCGAGTGGTCCGTCTCGTCGATTTCGGGTCCGTCGTCCTCCATGGCTTCCATGTCATGACCTGAATGGTCCATCTTGCCGCCGCTGTTGTCCTCGCCCAGCATTCGCAGCAGCGAGGCATCCATGCTGGCTTCCGAATCGATCAGGAACTGGCTCGAGACGACGATGCGCTCGCCTGGGGATAGGCCTTCGACAATCTCGGTGCGGCCGTCACTTTCCAGCCCGGTTCGGACTTCGGCCGGCCGGAATCGACCTTCGCCCAGCGCCAGCATCACGCGCTCCTGTCGACCGGTTCGGATGACGGCCTGGGTGGGCACGTGAACCACGTCCTCCCGCGGCGCGACCTCGATGCCGACCGTGGCGTACATGTTGGGTTTGAGCTGCAGGTCCGGGTTCTCGAAGCTCAGGCGCACCCGGGCGGTGCGGCTCTCGGGCCGAATCGTCGGGTAGACGTAGTCGACTTCGCCGCGCCAGACCCGCTGCGGCGCAAACGGGAGTTGCATGCTGGCGCGCTGCCCTGATTCCACCCAGTCGATCTGTTGCTCGAATACGTCGACGTCGACCCAGATCTCGGAAAGGTCGGCCAGGCTCATGATTGTGGTGCCGGGCTGGACGAACATGCCTTCGCGCACGTTGAGCTCCATGACATACCCGTCCTGGGGCGAGCGCACCGAAAAGCGTTGCCGCACTTCCCCGCTGCGTTCCAGCGCAGCGACCTGGTCGGCCGACATGCCCAGCGCAAACAGCCGCTGCCTGGAAGCGTTGATCATCGCCTGCTGCCCGACGCGCCGGGCCTGCAAATATTCGTCCTGGGCACTGACCAACGCCGGCGAATAGATTTCGAACAGTACATCGCCGCGCGTCACGGCCTCGCCTTCGTTGTCGGCCTCGAGCCGTTCGATCCAGCCTTCGGTGCGCACGTGCACGTGCGCCACCCGGTCGGCGTCGGGCGTGATGAAACCGACCGTGTCGATGCGCCGGGCCAGCGTGCCGCGCTGGACCTCGGCGATCTGCACGCCGATGTTGTTGATCACGGCCGGGTCGATCCGGATCGACGGGGTAGCCGAATCGCCGCCTTCCCCGTTGACGTAGACGGGCACCAGGTCCATGCCCATGGGCGACTTGCCCGGTTCGTCGCGGCGGTAGTTCGGGTCCATGGGCGCGACCCAGTACAGGATGTCGCGCTCGCCCGAAAACGATTCACCGGCCGCGCTACCTGAATCCCGGTCCTGGCTGAAGATCCACCACGCCGAGGCGAAGCCGATGACCGCCCCCGCGAGGACAGTGACAATCCACCTGGACGAATTCATGACGGGTCTCCCACGAGGTAGTTGAGGCGGGCCCAGGATCGGGCCGCCTGAGTCTCCAGTTCTGCACGCTTGAGCTGGATGCGGATTTCGGCCAGCTGGTCGCGGATCAGCTCGGCGAAGTCGGTCTGGCTGCTGGCGTATGTGGATACGGCGGCCACGGCGGTCTGCTGCGCGCGCTCGCCTATGGTTCCTGAATAAAGCGCCAGGCGTTGCTGCAGTCGCTGCCAGTCGACCAGTTCCTGCTGCAGCTGGCGCTTGAGGTCCAGCAGCAGCGCCTGGCGATCGAGCTCGGCGGCGCTCATCTGCTGCACCGCCGCGGCGCGCCGGCGATCCTGCCGCTTGTCGGTGAAAAGCGGCACCGAAAGGGTCACGCCGATGCTAGCCAGATCGGCCCGGTCGGTACGAAAACCGTAGCCGCCCTCCAGCGCGAATTTCGGCTTGTAAGCCTGCTCGGCAATCGCGACCCCGAACTCGGCTGAATCGATGCGCATCTCGTCGGCAACCGCGGCCGGGTGCTCGACCAGGCGGGCTTCCAGGGCGGCAAGCGGTGCTGGCTCGGGCATGTTGGGAAATTCGGCCGGAAGCGTACGAAACGCCGCGTTGCCGATATAACGCGCAAGCGCTGCGCGCGCAGAGTCGGCCTGGTGCCGGTGCTCGGTCAGTTCGTCATCCAGCAGCGCCAGTTCGAGCTCGGCTCGCAGCATGTCCTGGGCATATATCCGGCCGCTGGCAAAGCGAGACGTCAGCGATTCGATCTGCTGGTCGACGGCATCGCGGCTTTGCCCAACGATGGCCTGCGCGCGTTCATGCCAGGCCAGGTCCAGCCAGGCGTTTCGCACCTTCAGTTCGATTTCGCGTAGCGCGAGCTGCCGCTGGGCCCGCGCGATCGACGATTGGGTGTTGCGCTGCCGGCCGCGCAAGGCGAGCGTGCGACCGGCCGGAAATTCCTGGCGAAGTCCAATGCGCAGCGCCTGGGTCATGCCGTCCTGGTCGAACTCGAATGAATCAACGGGCACGTTGGCAACCTGGCCGGTCACCATGGGGTCGGGCAACTGGGCGTCGGCAATCGCTTCGTTTTCAAGCGCCAAGGCGCGTTGCTCGAAGCGCGCCAGGTCTGGTTCGTCGGCGGCTTTCGCCAGCGCGACAGCTTCATCCAGCGTCAGCGGGCCGGGCTGAGCCAGCGCCGGGGACAGGAATAGCCAAACTGCCGTCAGCAGCGCAGCGATTGGTATCGGTAATGAGGTCATGTTCGTACTCCGTGCAAATAAAGCGCACGCGCCGTGACCCCTGCGGCCCGGCGCGACTTCAGGAAGCGGGAGTACGAACTATTCGTTGAACTGGACGTGGACCAGGTGTGCGCGTGGTCCGTCTCGCACCGGCGGCAGGGCTCTCGGCGAACGGATCGAAACGTGTGCGGGCTGCGGGATTGCGTGCAAGACGCTCCGCAGATTGAGCAGATCAAGCGACGGGGTCTTGTCGGCGAGTCGCGGCAAATCAAGCCGCTCGGGAACATCGCAATCGTCTGGCTGGACTTCGTGACAGGGTGCCGGCGGGCAGTGCGGGCAACGGTGTTCCGGGTTGGCGCTATCCATCTGCATGGCCATCACGCACGGCGTGGCAACCAACACCAGCCACAACAGCACGAAAAGCCCGGCGTTGATACGCGCAAGGCTTGCGGCGTGCTTGCGAAGACATTGCAGCAGGTTCATATCGCCTCTGAGTATACGCCAGGCGCAGAGAGCGAAGGAAAAGCACGCCCGGAAAGCGCTGGTGCGGCTCTACCTGGAACTTTTTTGACGAGCCTGTTCGCCAATGTAGGAATACTTCTGATTGTATTAGTCAGGTTGTCGTTAGCAAGCGATCGTCGCGAGGGAAAGTCTGGCTGTGGACCGATTTCGCCGCAGTACATCAACCGCAGCGCCGCGTTAAATCCAACAGACTATTCACCCAGCTGGTCAATCAGTTTGCGGCAGATGCCCACGTAGTGGCCGCCGAACAGGTTGGCGTGGTTGAGCAGATGATAGAGCTGGTAAAAGCGCCGCCGCTCGCGCCAGCCGCGCTGCAGCGGCCAGTGGCCCTGATAGGCGGCAAAGAATCCGGCGTCGAAGCCGCCGAACAGGTCGGCCATGGCCAGGTCGCATTCGCGGTCACCGTAATGAACGGCTGGGTCGAAAACGACGCCTTCGTCGCGATGTTCGTCGCGGCCGAGGGTCGCGACATTGCCGCTCCACAGGTCGCCGTGCAGCAACGAGGCCTGCGGCTGGTAGCCGTCGAACTGGCCGAGCCACGCTTGTCGAAGCCGCGCGAGTTGCCGGCCGGCATCGATTTCAGTGTGAGTCTCCGCATTTGATGAAGGCCGCCCGCCGGCGATCGCGCAGGACGTATGCACGTGCGATCGACCCGCCGGAGAGACCATCGAGCATGGCTTCGTCGGGGTCCATGCCAAGCTCGGCCGCGATTGCGGCCACTATCGGGGCCGGCATTTAGCCGGTGACGTAGCGTTCGAGCTGGTCGATCAGAAGCTGCTGGTCGTCGATGACCGCGTTGACCAGATCGCCGATTGAGACGACACCGATCAGTTCGTTGTTATCGACCACCGGCAGGTGGCGAATGCGGTTTCGGGTCATCAACGCCAGTCCGGCGTCGGCTGTCGCAGCACCGGCAATTGTGATCAGTGTTTTGGACATGATTTCATCGACCCGTGTGTCGCGCGAGCGCCGGCCTTCGAGGATGACCTTGCGTGCATAGTCGCGCTCGGACACCATGCCGACCGGCTTGTCTTGCTGCATGACCAGCAGCGCGCCGATGCCGAGTTCAGCCATGTGGTGGATGGCCTCGTAAACACTGTTGTGCGGTGCGATCCAATGAATATCGCGACCTTTGTGCTCGAGAATCTGGTGGATGGTATGCATCGAAACGGGCCTCCGAACCCGATGTATTTCGGCCTGAGTATAGCCCGGCCCGATTGCACAGGCGGAGTCATTCACACATGTCGGCCGCGATTGTGTGGATTGGCACACGAGCTACAGGCGCTGGGTGACATGCGACCCGGATGAACGCGAGGCATCGGCGATCCTGCTCGCCGGACCCCGGGGCGTTGCCGGTGGCCGCGCGATTGCTTTTGATGGCTTCCGGGCAAGGCGCCCGGAAGCGTGGTGCAGAGGCTCGCCGGCAGGACCGGCTTGCGCGCCGGGCGGCCGTTGAGCGGGCCCGCCCGGCGTAACGCGGAGTCGGGTTAACGCGCGGCGTTGGCGTTCATGACCGAATTGCGGCTTGAGTCGGTCACCTGGGCCGGATCGCGCATGCCGCTGGTATGGCACCAGCCGGTCTTGTGTCCGCGATTGACGGCCCCGGGAAGCTGGCCATAGGTGCGCTCGGTCGTGCCGTCCTCGGGGTCTTTCAACAGCAGGTCGCTGCCGATGTTGCAGTAATCGTAGCGCCACCAGACCCAGTCGAACGATGTGGTGTAGTAGTTGACCGCCGCGCGTGCCCATGACGGTACGCCGGACAGCCAACTGGCCGCGCCGGAATAGGTCAGATCGGTATTGGTGCCGCAGCCGATGCCGAAAACGTCGCCGATCGCGGCCAGGTTGCCGGCCAAAGCGGTGCCCTGGTACGGGGTGCCGACCGACTGGATCAGGCGTCCCGGTGAGGCAGAATCAAGGCCCGACCAGTAATAGGTATACAGGTGCGTGGCCGCCGCACCCCCCTGGCTGTGCGCAACGATGCCGTAGGAGCTGAACTGCTGGCCAAAGCTGAGAATGTTGAGCGCGAACTGATTGTGCGAGCGGTTCTGATTCAGATCAAGAAAGCGCGAATCGCCGGTGAACTGCCCGGCAACCGGGCCCCATACATCGCCGGAACAATAACCGTGGACCAGCAGCAGCCGTGCTCCGGCTTTTTGCTCGGACAGGCCATCGGGGCGCGGCCCCATGCGCATGGCCTCATCGATACGGTCCGGTGCGCGCTTGGCCGCGGCGGGCAGATGCTCGATTGACATCGGCAGGTGCTCGGCCTGGACCAGTGGCGTGAAATGATCGGCGTCTTCAATCCGGACATTGCGCAACTCGAATGGCTCGCCGGCACCGGAAAGTGCGATCCAGCGGCCATCCAGGGTCAACTCCGGCGTGCGCGCCGAAACCATGCCGCCGATCCAGGCCACCGGCACGGCTTGCTTGCCGATGTGGCCCCAGACTTCGGCATAAGCCCGCACAAAGCCATCGGCCTGGTGCGATTCGATGCCGAGGTCGATGGCAATGCGCGTGTCATCGATGGCGTGAGCCCGGGCGGCGCTGCTCCTGGACAATGACAGCGGGTTGTCGATGACCGCGATCGCATGTTCGGCCGTGCGCACGAATGGCCGGCCTTCGGGGGTCAGTCCGTGGGCCTCGACCTGGACGGTGTAATCGCCGGCCGCATCGGGCACAAAGCTGCCAGAATACGCTGCCCCGGATGCAGAGCCGATGCCAAGAGCCGAAACATCGCTCGAGCCCTGGCGCATGGACGATTCGAAAACCCGTCCGTCCGGGCCGGTGACGCGAAGCAGGGCACTTTGGAGCGGGGCATTTTGTCCGGAGCGCGGGTCGGCGTTCTCGCTGTCGGCGAAAAACACCAGGCGTTCGCCCGGCCAGTGTCGGCGCGACTGCTGCCAGGAAACAAGCTGCCACGGGCTGTCGCTGGAGGCCAGGACAAAGCCGCGCGATTCAAACGGATGCGGACTGGTAATGGTGAGCTGCCATGGGTCTTGCTGGCGTTGGTCAAAGCGGTAGACCCGGCCGTCGAAACGCGCGTTGGCCATGCCGAATTCGATCGGCCCGAATTCGTCGGCCAGTTGCTCGGCGCGTTCGGCCAGGCGTTTGGCGTCGGTGCTCAGGAAGGTATTCCAGCTCGAGTCCTCGCCCGAGAAGACGACAAAGCGCGGGTTGTCGCCGTCGAGCGCGAGCTGCGACTGCCACTGCCAGTCGCCGTCCCGGGCCGGGGCAAGGTCGACCGGCAGCAGTGCGCTGGTCGAACGGATGGCCGTGTCGCGCGCCTCGGGCAGTCGC
>JAIVHD010000057.1:8923-13571 GCA_020201235.1 Lysobacteraceae bacterium | reverse complement strand
TTCCGGCGTGAGACCGCTACGCTGCCCGGTATAGCAGCGTTTCCGGGGCGCGTGCTCGATTTTTCAGGTCCTCACATCGTGTGAACGATGCTGCGGCTGAAAAATCTCCGCGCACGCCCCGGAAACACGACTCTCCGGGCTCTCGCACTCGTAAATTTATGCGCCTGATGGGTAAATTCGATCCCTGGACGTTCTTGCCTTGACCCCGGCTTATTCACCACCCGATCTACTGCGGCGGCCCCAGGCCCCGCGCCTACGGCGTTTTGCTCGGTCGCGCATCCTCACCGGACAAGCGAGTACGCCTCCGGTGCGCCCGGTCGCGAAAATGCTGTATCCACGGGGCCTGGGACCGCCTCGCGACGACCGGATGGTGAAAAACCGGGTTGACGAAAAAACCGCTTGCAGACTTGTTATCCCGCAAGCGGCTGTTTAGCGCGCTGATATCGAGTCGAGCCGACAGGGCAGACCGATGATCGCGCTTTATTCCAAGTCGAGCACGAATGCCAACGGCGCGGCAAAAGTATTGAACGGACCGGGAAGCGGGCCATGGGTTCGCTGGTCGTTGTGATACTCGAGCAGGAACAAGGCATCGCCGAGACCGCCGACAAAGTCGTAGCCGCTGCCGATATTTTCACTGGTGGGCAGCGTGCACGCGCCGACCGAGCCACCAAAATTCATGTTCCCGGCTGTACCCACGACAACGAAGTTGGCATTGCCGGCCGGGTTTGCCGTGAAAACGTTATTGATATCGTCGGGCCGATGCGAGGCCAGTGCGCCGCCGCCGCTTCCGGGAAAGTGCCACAGCGAATACAGGCCATCCGGGATCAGTCCCTTGAATTTGAAGTGGTAACGCGTACCCGCCTCGACACATTGGATCGAAACCCGGCCGGTGGCCTGACTCCAGTCCCACAGAGTAATCGGGTTTCCGGCCGGGTCGAGCAGCGGCGTCAGATCGGTTGACGGGTCACAATCGTCGGAACCGAAACGCAAGCCCAGTGCGGTCGTGAATTCGACCAGGAAGAGTTCGGTGTCCGGATCGGACAGGGGGGTCGCGAGGTTGCAGTTGTAGTCTGCGACATCGGGCAGCACTTCATTGCCGGAGGCGGCCAGGTTGGATACCGCCTGCAGCCGCTCGATTGGCGCAGACTGGCCGGCCCACGCAAAACAGCCGGCGCAACCGAGCGCAACGAAAAGTGCGCCCGTGAAAAGGGGCCGTGTTTTTACAATTTTCATGTTCATCTCCCTGGTAGATCAATAAGCAACGATTCCCAACCAGCATGACTACGTCGACACTGCCCGACGAAACGCAAGCTAGTGGCTCACCACATGCGCCCGCATGGAGGGCGGGGCTGTATGCCGATCAAACGCCGAAAGACGAAGATTGCAGTTTTATTAAATCCAAACTGCCTTGGTGATCGCCCAAACCCACCGCCGACCTCCCGATAAAGCGAGGCGCAGTTCAGAATATAGCCGATTGATCGGGCGCTGCATAGCGAAATATCGTTTTCCCCGGGCGGCTCCGGCTTGCGCTCCAGTACACCGGATTCGCCCGCTTCCATGGCCAGTGCGACATCCGGTATGCCGTTCTTTTCCTCGTCCGCGCCACACGCGCGTGCGTACGCGAATCAGTTCCTGAAATGCCGCAGCGCTGCGCTTGGCGCGACTTTCCTGAATCGATCCAGTGATCGAATTGATGGCAAGAACGGCAAGGATGAAGGCGGCGTTGTTAAGCGAAACGCCATCGGCGCGGGGTCTTGCGTCTCTCAAGGCCACCGGGAATCGGCTGAATGATGGAGGTGATCGAAAAAAAAGCCCCGGAGGACCGGGGCTTCAACTCGCTCGGATTATTTTTATTTAAGCGAAATCAGATTAAGGCGTGCTCATCCAGAAGTCGTAGCTTCCGCTGCCCGAGAATGAACGAATTCGCCAGTAGTAGAAACCAGCAGTGCCATTGTACTCAACGAATTCCTCGCTGTTCGGGCTCGTTCCCGAATCCACCACAACCCATCTACTGCCATTCCAGCGATTGAGCTCGAGGTCAAAGTCGGCTGTTGCCGGGCCCTCGAGCCAGCCGCGGTGCGTTCCGGCATCCGCCTGGTACCAGGTACCATCCGGCTCGACCGCCGAAGCACCGGTGCCCGACAGTGAGCCACTGAACTGGTCACAGTTGCTACACGGTGCCGAAGACGCCTCGTCGAAGCTGGCCGTCAGCGTCAGGCCCGAATACGCACTCCAACCACGGATCATGATGTGGTGAGTGCCGCTTTGCGGGCTGGCAAACGTGCAGGTCTCATTGTTGCCATTGAGGAACGGACGACAATCATACGTCCCGACAGGTTCGAAGCCGGAACGCCATTACCAAGCTCTTGCGGACCGGAAGGCGGCGGTGTTGTACCACCACCGCCGCCCGCCAGACGGGAGTACAGCAGCAGGTTCGGTGAGCCGGTATTGATACCGGTCAGCTTGTTGACCGAGGCGTTGTTGGTCAGGAAGTTTTCGACCTGCGCCGGCGAGGCACCCGGGTTTTCGGAAAGGTACAGTGCCGCAGCGCCGGCCACATGTGGCGATGCCATTGATGTGCCGCTAATGGTGTTGGTGGCGGTGTTGCTGGTAGACCATGCCGAGGTGATCGACGAGCCCGGTGCGAAGATATCGACGCAGGTGCCGAAATTCGAGAAGCTCGAGCGCGCATCGGTGTTGGTGGTCGAGCCAACCGTATAGCTGGCTGCGGCACGCGCCGGTGAGACGTTGCAGGCATTCTGGTTTTCGTTGCCGGCCGCGACCACCACGGTCACGCCATTATTGCGCATGTTGGCGACCGCATTGTCGGTTGCGGTCGAAGCACCGCCGCCCAGGCTCATGTTGGCGACTGCTGGCAGGACGCGGTTGGCTGCGACCCAATCCATTCCGTCGATGACGCCGGCGTTGGTCCCCGAGCCCTGGCAACCCAGGACGCGAACCGGCACCAGCAAGACCGACTTGGCGACACCATAAGTAGACGCGCCAACCGTACCCGCCACGTGCGTGCCGTGGCCATTGCAATCGTCGCTGCCTCGGCCGTCGTTGATGGCGGTGAAGCCGGAAAGCACGCGACCGCCGAACTGGCTGTGCGAGGCACGGATACCGGTATCGATAATGTAGGCGCGAACATTGGGTGCGGCGTTGTCGTAAATATAGGTGCCATTCAGGGGCCGGTCGCGCTGATCGATGCGGTCAAGTCCCCAGGTCGCATTGTTTTGCGTGGTCTGCTTTGCTCTGACCACACCGTTTTCCTCGATAAACGCAATGCGCTCGTCGAGTAACAGGCTGGCGATCGCACGCTTGTCGGCTTTGATGACGAAGCCACGCAGCACGTGTGTAAAGCTTCGCTCAATGCTGACGGGGTATTGGGCCGCGATTGAATTGGCGACGGTACGCACGTCCGGACTGGCCGAGCGGCTTTCGGTTGCAAGCCGGGCCGACTCTTCTTTCAAGACAACAATATACTCTCCGGCGACCGGTTTCTCGGCCGTGACGAATTTCACCTCGTCGAACGTCAGCGGTTGGGCTGTCGATATCATCGACAACGAAATCATGAACAGGCCTGTAACAAGCCACTTTAGATGCTTCTGTATCACTGGTGATTCTCCTCTTGCGATTTTTGGTTCCCGTACTGCCGAACCTTAGATTGAGTTACAGCCTGGCGCACGATGAACGGCATCGCTGCGGCGCGCGCATGAAGCTCGCTGGCCCACATTGAATGCCTTCGTTAAAGTGCTTTTGTTGGTCGCCTCCTACCAGACTCGCCAAGAACCGAAAACGGTTCACTACTGTTATACGCCAGGCAGTACCCCGATTACCAGTCCCTGCACGATGAAAATTGACATATTTGTGACAAGCTTCACGCAGTTTATTTGAATTTCGGTGGCCAACGGCCTGCACGGTCGCGAATCCGCCTGGTGCCTGGAATCAACAGATTGATCGATCTACGCCCGGCCTGCTGCTGATGCGACCGTTGAGCGGCATCCCGGGGTGCCGGGTCTGTCAGGCCGGGAACGTGACTTGTTGCCTATCGACCCGGCCGCATTTCGGGATTAAGCTTGCGGGCTTCTCCCACCGGTAATTGATCATGGTCCGCAAGATTCTGAAATGGGGCAGCTATTCAGCGCTGTTCGCGCTGCTGCTCGCCGTAGCCCTGGTGGCCAACATCATGTGGTTTAAGCCGGTTACGCTGAACCTGTTTTTTGAGCGCACTTTTTTGCAGTTTGGCCTCGACAGCCCGCAGGCCCTGACCATGATCGGCATCCTGGACGGCTTGCCGGTCAAGTTCTACCAGGGAAAGCTCGATGAAGTCTCGGTTGAGCGCTCCGAGGAAATCAACCAATGGCTGGAAGACAGCCTGAAGACCCTGCATCGCTACGACCGCGCCGACTATGAGGGTCAAAAAGCGCTTTCCTACGATATTTTCGAGTGGTTCCTGCAAAAGCAGGTCGATGGCCAGCGCTGGGCTTGGCACGGCTTTCCGGTCAATCAGATGTTCGGCATCCATACCAGCTTGCCAGATTTTATGTTGCAGATGCACCCGATTCGCGACGAACGGGATGTCGATTTTTATCTTCAGCGCCTCAGCCAGTTTCCGGACGCTTTCGGCGGCACGGTCGATGTGCTG
>JAIVHD010000057.1:0-8854 GCA_020201235.1 Lysobacteraceae bacterium | reverse complement strand
GCTGAACCGCGAGCCGCGGTTTTTATTCGAGGATTCAGACGCCGGTCGCGCGCAAATTTTAGCCGCCTTCGAGGAGATCATCGCCGAGGCCGACGACAACCTGGATGCCTGGTTTGACGTTCGACCGCGCGCCGGCGTGCAGGTCAAGCGCGTTCCGGAATTCAGCGAGGAAGGTTCGGCCGGAGCCTATTACCAACCGCCGGCCATGGATGGATCACGACCCGGCGTATTCTTTGCCAAACTGCAAAACGTCGACGAACACCCACGCTTTGGCTTGCGCACCCTGGCCTACCACGAAGCCATCCCCGGACACCACTTCCAGATCGCGTTGGCCCAGCAGATCGAGGGCGTGCCAATGTTTCGCAAGATGCTGCCGTTTACCGCGTACGCCGAGGGCTGGGCCCTGTATGCCGAGCGCCTGGCCCATGAGGCCGGCTTTCATCCTGATTCGTTCTCGGAGTTGGGGGCTCTGCAGGCGGAAATGTTTCGTGCCGTTCGGCTGGTGGTCGATACCGGCATGCACTACAAGCACTGGAGTCGCGAACAGGCAATCGAATACATGTTTGAAAAGACCGGCATGGCGCGCACCGACGTGGTCGCCGAGATTGAGCGCTACCTGGTGATGCCGGGCCAGGCATTAGCCTATAAGACCGGTATGATGAAAATTCTTCAGCTGCGCGAGCGGGCACAAACCCGGCTTGGCGAACAGTTCGACATTCGGGAATTTCACAATGTCGTGCTGATGAACGGTTCGATGCCGCTTGGCATTCTTGAAAAGGTCGTCGAGGACTGGATCGAGAGCAAGGCCTGATCGATTGTATTGCCACCGTCAAGCAAAAAAAACAGCGGGCACCAGGGGTGCCCGCAAAGGTAGACTACAGGGAGGAAAGTGCTACCGTCCGGAACCCTTGCTGCCGATGAATTCCGGATAGGCTTCGAGTCCGCATTCAGCCAGGTCGACGCCTTCGTATTCTTCTTCTTCGGTCACGCGCAAGCCCATCACAGCCTTGATCAATGCCCAGAACACCAAGGATGCAAAGAACACCCAGATCAAGATGGTGAACAGGCCGATCAACTGACCGCCGAGCGTCGCATCACCGTTGGACAACACAACCGCAAGCAGGGGATAGAAAACACCACCAGGATGCCGCCAAGCCCGCCGATCACGGTTGCCAGAAGCGGTGTCGGCGTCAACGGTTCGGCCGTGATCGCGACCAGGCCGGCCAGCGCTCCGTTCAGAGCCATGGTGAGGTCAGCCTTGCCGAACAGCAACTTGGCCGTAATCATCGCGGCAATCACGCCGCCGGCGGCGGACATGTTGGTGTTGACAAACACCAGCGCGACTGCATTGGCTTCATCAATGTCGGAGATTTTGAGTTCCGAGCCGCCGTTGAAACCGAACCAGCCCAGCCACAGGATGAAAGTACCAAGCGTTGCCAACGGCATGTTGGCACCCGGGATCGGATTGATTTCACCCTTGGGGCCGTACTTGCCTTTTCGCGCACCAAGCAGTAACACGCCGGCCAACGCCGCCGCACCGCCACACATGTGGACCACGCCGGAACCGGCAAAATCGCTAAAGCCGAGGCCATCAAGGAAACCGCCGCCCCATTTCCAGTAGCCCTGGATCGGGTAGATGAAGCCGGTCAGAACGACCGCAAAGGCCAGGAATGCCCACAACTTCATGCGCTCGGCAACCGCGCCGGAGACAATTGACATGGCGGTCGCGACAAACACCACCTGGAAGAAGAAGTCGGACATGCCCGAGTAATAGGTGTCGCCGCCGCTGGCCAGGACTTCTTCGACTGTGTTGTCGGCACCCAGCAGGAAACTGATCCCCGGCCACCAGCTATTGACCGCTTCGGCCGGATACATGATGTTGTAGCCGACCAGCATGTACATGACGCAGGCGACGGCGAACAGAGAGACGTTCTTGGTCAGGATTTCAGCGGTGTTTTTGGCTCGAACAAGGCCCGCCTCGAGCATTGAAAAACCGGCAGCCATCCACATGACCAACGCGCCTGATATCAGGAAATAGAATGTATCGAGCGCGTATGCTAAATGTATTGCTTGTTCCACTTTAAATTCCTCCGCTATAGGGACGATTAATTATGTGATGGGCTTACAAGGCTTCCGGTCCGGTTTCGCCGGTCCGGATCCGAATGGCGTCTTGCAGCTCGTAGATGAAGATCTTGCCGTCACCGATTTTTCCAGTATTCGCGGACGACTTGATAACCTCGATCGCGCGCTCCGTAAGGTCGTCCGTGATCGCGATCTCGAGTTTGACCTTTGGCAAAAAATCCACCACGTATTCGGCTCCGCGATAAAGCTCGGTATGGCCTTTTTGACGGCCAAAGCCCTTGACTTCGCTGACGGTGATGCCTTGTACCCCGATATCCGAAAGGGCCTTGCGCACGTCATCGAGCTTGAAAGGCTTAATGATTGCAGTGATTAACTTCATTAAAAGAGTCTCCTTATGGTCTGGCCCGCAGTCGGCGAGCTCGACATTGGCTATATGTAAACCCGTTTGCTACAGCTCGTTGGTGGCGATGCTCCCGGACGCCCACTTCCAGGCAAGGCGATGCGGGTCTCGAAGGGCTGGCAGGCCGGGCTGGATGGCGCGTTTTTAAAATTCCTTGCTCCAGCTAATCCAGAAGTTGGGGTTATCATCGGTTGCGATTGCATCGGTATCACCGCCGTTGGTTTGCTCATAGGTCAACCCGAACGAACCGAAGTCGCCCAGATCCTTGGCTATTCCAATGCCCCAATGGGCATAAGACAAATCATCTCCGGCGGCGACGTTGCCGTCTTCGTCAAAATCATAAAAGCCGGCAAAAAGCGTGGCCGAAAAACCCTCGAGGCTGACCGGCAGATCCGCGCTTAGGCCGTAATGGATATCGCCGGTATCGAATGCCGCATCGCCCTTGACCTCGCCCCAGACCGTGTAGGCAATGCTGGCCGTGATCGCGCCGACGGTGACACCGCCGTAGACTTCGGCATAGTCGAGATCGCCGCCGCCCGGATACAGATAATAGATCGCGCCGATATCGTAGCTCACTCCACTGTCGCCGAAATCACCGCCGAAACCGCCGTACAGATCGAGCTCGGCGTCTTCCTTGCCGCCGAAATCGATATTGGACAACCACGTTCCCAGATAGGCACCCGAGTCGTTGCTGTAATCGAAGCCGCCCTGTACCGCAGCGCCATCATCGGTCTGACTGACGCCCCGGAAAAGGTAGTTACTGACCGTTGCCACGTTAGCGGTGACATCGGCCTGGGCGAGCCCGGCCGCGGCGAGCATGGTGGAGGCAATCAATGCCCTGGAATGGATTTTCATGTTCTGTTGCTCCTCAAAGTGTCTGGTCTAGTGCTGGTTTATTTGAGCGGGCCATTGCTGGCGCGACTCGCGTGATGTCAGCAGGTGTAAAGCACCTTTCGTGCCAACAAGATAAATAACAGCATTTTCAGAGACTTGAGATTATTGGATCGGGTTCGAAGCCAGCGCCTTTGCACCAATGCAACAGAAAGAGGAGGAGCGTCGCACCTTTTTGGTGCGGCATGCAAAACAGGACTGAGTGTTACCGAATGAACCGCATGGCCCACTAGCAGCCTGCACGTTGGTCGACCTGCGTCATCTCCCAGCGCGCGCCCCCGGTGTAGCGTTGCGCCATGCGCCCTTGCGCGTCGAGCGCAAACAGATACATCCAGCCATTGTCGAACAACGTGGCGACCTCGGGATGGCGCTGCAGGATGTCGGTGATCGCCGCTGTCGGTGCCTCGATGCACACGCTGAGGCGCAGCGGTTCGTGGGCCGGGCGTTCGCCGTCGTGCACCGATTGCCACGCAAGCCCGACCCGCAACGGCCCGCCGTTGCCCTCGACCACGCCGATGCCGCCGGTGACGTTGTGCAGCAGCTTGTTGCCGGCGCCGAACGTGTCCGGGGCAACGGTGGAGCCGTAATACTGGAGGTTGATCCAGGACGCCACGACCACCGGCGCGGTCAGGATCAGTTCGAGCACCTTGAACTGATCATCGCGCTGCCAGTGGTAGTTGTGCAGGAACACGCGCCCGTCCAACGCGACTGAAGCGGTGCGTGAGCGCGGCGCGGCAATGAAAGCGGCACAGCCGGCCAGGCCCCATTCCGGCCGGACTTCGGCCCAGTCGCGGCTGCGCCGCGCGGCATCACGCCCGGCATTTGCGCCGGGCAGGCGGGGTGCGCGTTCGGCCCGGGCCAGGCGGCCGGCCTGGTCCAGCCACGCACGAATCCGCTGGAGGTCATCGGCGAAGCGCGAATCCGGGTGATCTTCATAGATTTGGACGGCATCGGTGGTGGTGTCGTGCAACGCGCCGACAAACAGCGTGTCGTCGGGAATCGCGATGCCACGCGACGCCAACCCGACGCGCACTTGCGCATCATTGAGCAGGCCGGCCAGCAGGCGCGCGTTCACCTCACCCGAATAGCCTCCGCAGGCACCGCAGTGCAGGCCGCTGGCGTGCGGGTTGTTGGTCACCCGGGCAGCGTGCCCGACGACCAACACGACCCGCGCGAAGTGCTGTGTATGCGACATCGCGCGCAGCACCTGCTCGGCGGCAGCGGTGCGCGTCTCGATCGCCAGCGGCCGGGCGAAACGCGGCGGCGGGTCGGCCGGTGTGGCCGGCTCTGCCAGCGCCAGACCATCGCGCAATAGCTTGCCGGCATAAACCGGCCCCATCGCCTCAACGAACGCGAACGACGAGACCGCGGCGAGCTTGAATCGACCCCAGGCGCGCCGCGTGCGTGCGATCAGCCGGGCGATGCGATCGCGTTCGACATCCTCCGGGGCGGTCGCGCAGGTCTTGACTGTCGGGGTCAACAACGCCGGCAGGCGACGCTCGGCAAGATCCGAAGCAAAGCGCCGGTGCTCGGTGGCCAGACCGAAAAAGCCGGCAAATCCGAGCGTTTCGATGGCCGGGTCCTGCGACTCCAGCGCGCGGCGAAAGACCTCGGAACGCACGTCGATACAGAAGGCTGCCTGAAGCACCGCTCGCGCAGGCCGTTCGGATGCCGATGGTGCCCTATCCACCCGGCCCAGCGATTCGGCGAGGCGGCGCTGGTAGCCGCGCTCGGCGGCGTCTTGCAACAACGCGTCGATGCGCTGGTCGCGAGTCGGTTCGACCGGCTCGGCGAACGCGGCCCGCGCGGCCGTCCAGTCCGACGCGATCGCTGCGGCGTAGCGGTCATGAATGGCTTCTTCCCACATCAGGCGAATGGCGAGCAGGTCAACAACGGTCGAATCCTCCCTGCCTTCCAGCTCGGCGTTCCATAAGCGATAACGGGCGAGCTGCGCCCAGCCGCCCAGCGACATCAAAAGACGATGGAAATAGATCTCCAGCGCGGCCTCGGGCAGTTCGAGATGGTCGATCACGCGCGCAATGCTGCGCTCGGCGGTCTCTGGTGCTTCGGCGACACGTCGGCAAAAACCCGACAGGCCCTGGATTTCCGGGGTGAGGTCGTGCGTGGCGTAGCGTGTCCAGGCGGCGTATGCCGGCAGCTTGCGCGGCGCGGCCCACAGCGCTTGTCCGGCATCGAAATAGCCGGCCGCCCAGGCCCCAATCCGGTCGCCGATCAGGGCCGGCCAGTCGGTGCCCGAGACCTGGGCCCCGAGGCGGGCTACGCTCGGCAGCGGGGCCAGCCTCGGCGACTCGGCTTCGACTGCCTTGTGCAGTTCTGCCGCGTTTTTCGGTGCGTCAGCGGTGGGTTTGGCCGCCAGCGCATCGGCTAGATCCACATCGCTGATCGTTCCTGCTTGCATCTGTTGCCGATACCACGCGCGCGGCATCGTCACCGGGGCACCGGCCACCCGGGCCAGACGTGCCGCAGCATACGCCAGGGTCTCGCCGGACTGCCCGAGATACGGATTCACAGCGACCGTTGCATCCAGCGGCCAAGCCGGCGGTACGGCCCGGACCGCCGCCTTGACGGCGCTCATGATTGCAGCTTGCGCAGGCGGCGTTTTAGCGTGATTCCGGTGTGGCTTCATCCAGGGGTCCTTGAGCTCATGACGAATAACGTGTCGACCAACCACCGACCAGCCGATTGGTCAAGGCATTGATGTACAAGCCGTTGGCGATATGCACGCGCAGGCTGGCGGCAGCCGGGTGGTAGGCCCACAGCGGAAACAGTGCCTGGATCACCGCCAGCGCGCCGAAGCTGATCAGCGCGAAATACGCCACCGAAGCGGCGACCGAATACAGTGCGGTGCGCTGCGTGAGCAACCGCGGTGCGGCGTCGGCCAGGCCCTGGGCCAGCAGGTAGGCCACGCCAAATACCAGGATCGCTCCCAGCGCAATCGCCTGCGGAGACTTGTCGTCGAAGCCGAATGCCAGGCCAATCAGCGTGTACAGGACAAGCGCGGCGGCAAACGACAGCGTCACCGAACGCGCGCCCGGAATCGCGATGGGTCCGGGACGACGAATTGCAGCGACACCCTCGACAGCCTCGCCTGAGGCGAGAAACGCGTGCGCCTTGTACAACGAGTGCGCGACGATGTGCAGCAATGCCAGCGGAAACAGTGCCAATCCACACTGCATGATCATAAAACCCATCTGCGCAATCGTCGACCAAGCCAGCGAGGTCTTGACCGCCGACTGGGTCAACATCACCAAACCGCCGACCACCGCCGTGAAGCCACCGAGCATGACCAGCACGGCCAGCACGCCGGGCGCTGCGAGCATGACATCGGCAAACCGGATCAGCAGGAATCCGCCAGCGTTGATGATGCCGGCATGCAGCAGCGCCGAGACCGGCGTCGGCGTTTCCATGACTTCGGTCAGCCAGCCATGCAGCGGCAATTGGGCCGACTTGACCACTGCGGCCAACGCCAGCAGGCCGGCCGCGATGGGAATCAGGATGCCGCCGTCGCCGGCGCGCGCCGCCGCACCAATCGCGGCAATATCGCCGGTACCCGTGGCCGCGGCGAGCAGGCTGGCCGCCAGCAGCAAGGCGCTGTCACCGATGCGTGCCGTGGCCGACTTCTTGCGCGCCGCGCGCCTGGCGGCGGCCCGATCCGGATAAAACAGCAGCAGACGATGCAGGCACACGCTGGTCCCGATCCAGGCGGCGGCCAACATCGCCAGATGCCCGGCTTGAACCAGTAATAGCACCATCGCCAGCGCGCTGCACAGCCAGCCGGTGAAATTGCCCTGGCGAGCGTCACCGTCGAGGTTGGTGCGGGCATAGCGCACCACCAGCCAGCCGACAAAAGCCACCAGCGCAAGCATCACGACGCTGAGCGCGTCGATGCGAACGGCAAAGCCGATTTCCCCGATGCCGGCGATGCCGTCGATGCCCACAAGCGCGCTTGTGCCGGGCCCTTCGAAGATCCAGACGAACAGGCTTGCCAGCGCGACCAGGCATGCAAGCAATGCCGCGGCTTCGGATAACGCCAGCACCGCACCGGGGCGCCGGCCCGGCCTTGCAAAGGCCGCGCCGGCGGCGATCAGCAGCGCGACCGGTGCAAGCAGGGGAAGGAAGTTTGAGTCCATCTGGCATTCCCGTCAGCTAAAGCAGTTGCTTGGCATCATACGCAGATGAAAGATCGTTACAATTCATTGTTTGAAAGAATAAGTTCGGTAAAGCCGAATCAATGACCCGTTTCAACTACAACCATTTGCGCTATTTCTGGGCCGTTGCCCATGAAGCCAGCCTGACGCGCGCGGCCGAGCGACTCAACATTTCGCAGTCGACGCTGTCGGTGCAGATCCGCAAGCTCGAGCAACAGCTCGGCCACGATCTGTTCGACCGACGCGGACGCGGCCTGACGCTTACCGAGGCCGGCCGGATCGCGCTGGACCATGCCGACGCGATCTTCGCCACCGGCGACGAACTGGTTGGCACGCTGAGTCAGTCCGGCAGCGCTCGCCAGGCGTTGCGCGTAGGCTCACTGGCGACCCTGTCACGCAATTTCCAGATTGATTTCCTGCGCCCCGTGCTCTGCCGAAATGATGTCGAAGTTGTATTGCGCTCGGGCAGTGCAGGCGATCTGCTGCAGGCGCTGAATGCGTTGCAGCTCGACATGGTGCTGGTCAACGAGGTGCCGGCGCGCGATGCGCTTGCGCCGTGGGTCGTGCAGCGCATCGCAACACAACAGCTCAGCCTGGTGGGATTGCCCGAAGCCGCCCGCGACGGGCCGGACTTCGAGACATTACTGCGGCACCACCCGGTCATCCTGCCGACCCGTGAAAACAGCATTCGAAATGGCTTTGACGCGCTGGTCGAGCGCTTGGGCGTGCGCCCAAACATTGCCGCCGAGGTCGACGATATGGCCCTGATCCGGCTGCTTGCGCGCGAAGGCATCGGCCTCGCCGTCGTGGCACCGATCGTGATCAAGGATGAACTGGCCACGGGCCTTCTGGTCGAAATCGCCCCAGTTCCCGATCTCGTCGAGACCTTCTACGCCGTGACCGTCCGGCGACGCTTTCCGAATCCGTTGGTCGGCGCGCTGCTCAAAGCCGCCGAAAAGACATTGGGTTGAAGAACAGGCCGCGTGTCCCGGCTTATCGCGTTATGGTCGGCCCGTACAGGATTACTGCGGCACCTGCCAGGCAGAGAAGGGCACCCAGAAGATCCGTGCCGATCAGGCGCTCACCTTCAATCCATCGCAGCCAGACCAGCGAACTGGCGATGTAAATTCCGCCGTAGGCGGCGAACGCGCGCCCGGCGAACTGCGCATCGACCTGCGTCAGGAACCAGGCAAACAGCGCCAGCACCGCAACACCCGGAACGGCCCACCAGGCGCTGCCGTCGCCACGCAGCCACACCCAGAACATGAAGCAGCCGCCAATTTCAGCCACAGCGGCCAGCAAATACCAGATC
>JAIVHD010000438.1 GCA_020201235.1 Lysobacteraceae bacterium | reverse complement strand
AGTTGCAGCAGTGCGTCGGGAAAGGCCGCGCCGGTCAGGCGCGGCAAGTGTTCCAGCGCGATCAACCGAAGGTACATGAGTTCACTGTGCGCCTCCACATCCGGATGCGCGGCCAGAATTTGCTCGACCAGCGTGGACCCGGTTCGCGGCAGGCCGACGATGAAGACCGGTCGGGCGTGTTTTAGACCCCAGTCCTTGCGCCGGGCGAAGAAATCCAGTGTAAAGAAATTTCGCTGGATCTCGAATCGTTGGCGCTCGTGCTCCGGCACATACCTCAGCCGTTGCGGTGTCGCCTGGTGTTTCAATGTGTTGGCCTGTTTCCAGTGCGCGAATGCATCCGACCATTTGCCATGGCGGTGATTGAACGAGGCCAGTCCAAAATGCAGCCTGGAACGCTGCCTGTGATCGAGGCCGGACTCTCCCAGCAGACGGTCGAACCGTCGCGCTTCGTCCGGGCTAACGGCAACGTCTTTGTCAAGTTCCAGTTCCAGCAAGCTGGAAACGGCCCGGGTATTACGCGGGTCGATGCCGATGCTGGCCCGGTACGCTGTGGCAGCACCACGGAAGTCACCGCAGTCGGCGAGTATGCTGGCGTGCACGAAATGGGCCACCGCGTTACCCGGTGCCTGGTGCACAGCCTCGGTCGCGTGTTTCAATGCCTGGTCAAATTTCCCGGCGCGGACCAGTGCCTGCGCTAATTCGCTGGCCAATTCGGCATTGCCGGGGTGGATGCAAAGGGCGCGTCGATAATAGTCTATGGATTCATCCACGTGCCCGGCTGTAAGCGCCAACCAGCCCAGCGCACGCAACGCGACCGCGCCCGCCGCTTCGAGCCGGGCGGCCAGCAGTCGGACTTGCCTGACATCAAGGGCCGCGGCGTAGAGCGCTTCCAGTCTGCCGGCGTGTACTTCAATTTCCTCGCTCAATTCACCGAGTTTGGCCAGCACCTGGTCAACCGCTTGGCTCTCGCGATGCTGGTAGAGATGAGCGAGGTTGTGGATGATCAGCCCCAGGTTGCCATTGGGCGCGCCGGGCTTCGAGCCAGATATCCGGAAACCCTCGCGCAGGCCGGAGCCGACGCTGCGGGCCGCGGGCGTAGCGGCTGTTAGTCGATGGCTGTCGGCCATGAAACGACCGTTGCGAACCTGGGCGCGAACCAGGTTTGCGACTTTTTCTGGCAGTTGCAACGCGATCAGTGCTCGTGCGCGAGTGGCCTCTTCATTGGCATCGCGGGCCAGGTGGCCTGACCGGGCATGGCAGATCCACTGTAGGTGCCCTCCGGGCCGCAGAACCCGGGCGGACTCTGCCACTGCGACTTCCAGGTCGCCGTATTCGACCCCGTACTGGGAGGTAACGACCTGAAACATGCTTGATGCAAACGGCAATGTTTCGACCGGCGTATTCGGATACCAGTGGCATTGAACTCCGGCTCTCGGAGATGCTGGCAGGCGAGGATGAATCTTCGCTTGATCTACGCCGTAAAACGATACCGGAAGCTGATCCGCGCGAAGGCAATCAAGCAAGAGTTCCGGAACCGCGCCATTGCCGGTCGCCAGATCGAGGATTCGACTATCGCAAGCCAAATCGGAAGAGAAGGTTTTCCAGACGCGGGCGATGATGCCGGAATAATGACCGCGATCGTCGGCCTGACACGCAGCACCGCGATCGCCGCGCCAGTATCGGTTCCAAATCGAAGTTTTTTCAACCACCATGCGGGCAATTATCGCGCATGCAGTCGGTCTGCGCCGACTTGTATTGCTCGAAAAAGCGCATGCTATATGTGCTATTGTTTTTGCGGGGAGCGTGGCGTAAACCTTTAAAATTGGAGGCAGTAATGAAATATCTTATCTTTGGTATCGTATTAGCTTCGTCCGTCGTGGAAGTGCGCGCAGATGTAACGCTCCATTGTGAGCTGGTTCAAAACGAGCAGATGCTTTGTGGAACCTTTGCGACCGCTCCCGATACACTTTCAAATATCGTTTGGTCAGAAACGGGAGGGCTGAGTACGGTTTTTGTTTCCGGCGGTACGGCGATTTTTAGCTGTAATTC
>JAIVHD010000276.1 GCA_020201235.1 Lysobacteraceae bacterium | reverse complement strand
CCCGGGTGCGCTGCGCTTACCCGGGCTACGAAAACCAAACGAAAACCCGAACCACTACCCGCGTACCGGGAAGCAGCGCTGGGACGTTTGGCGACCCATAGGTACTGGATAGCGTATTCGCCTGTCCGGTGAGGATGCGCGGCCGAGTAAAACGCTGTAGTCACGGGGCCTGGGGCCGCCGCAGGAGGTTGGGTGGCGAATAGGCCGGGCTAAAACCAGGGTTTGATCCTCGAATTAACGCGACGCCCGCAATTGCCTGAACAGCGCGTCCACCCGCTCTCGGGCGGTGTCGTCGTCCAGGTTGAGTTCGAGCAGTTGCTGGCCTTGTTTATCGCCTTTCAGGGTTGTAAACAGAATGAGCCGCTGCAGTTCGGCGCATTGCCGGCTGTCGCATTCGGCTGGCACCTCGGCGATCACGCGGCCGATATTGGCAGGGACCTGGGCGCGAATGAGTTGGCGATAACTGTGGTAGAGCGCCGCTGCCGGTCGTAGTTCGGGGCCACTATCCGAATTTGTTGCCGAGGTGCTGCGGCCTGCTGCCATGCTTGCCGGCAAAGTCGGATCAGACGGCTCGGAATCTGCGACTGCCCCGGACGAGACCGGCACGCGCGCATCGGCAGTGCCAAGCGCTTGTTCGCCGATCAGTCCGGCCTCGATCAAGCCAGGTTCAGCGCTCGGGTCTTTTGCCAGTTCGTGCAAGTGGCTCGGAAAGTCATCACTCAGGCCGGTCAGGTAGGCCAGTGTCGCGCGGCTGTTTTCGTCGGGCCAGTCGGGCTCGCTTTCAAACCACGTCGTGCGGTGGTACCAAAGCCGCGGCAGACTGGCACGGGCGATCTCGCCGCGCCGTGTCAGCTTGTCGTGCGCATCGTCGAAGAACTGCTCGTCGAGCTGGTCGCGGAGCGGTTCGTAGAGCATGTCGCCGCCCAGCGCGCTCTCGGGTGCGATGCTGTGCAAGCGGTCGGCGATCCTGTCGGTAAAGTTGGTTCCGATGCCGGCGAATTTGGCTCGAAAGGCAGCCGAGGCCACGACAGGAAACTCGAAGGTCTGGGTGGCCGGGTAGTGTTCGACGATGCTCGTCAGAGACCAGTCGTTGAGCGCCTCAGTGGCCAGCACGAACAGCGGGTCGGCGAAGTCGCTGTCATTGGCTTCGAGGCGGTGGCCGACCTGCTTGTTGACCTGGTTCAGCCACTCGGCGTCGGCCCGCAGCGGGCGCTCGGAGGCCAGGATCGACAGCGTGCCGCCGCCGGCGGAAAAGACGCGCACTTCCGGAAACACCTGGCGGAAGGTGTTGAGCACAGTTAGTGCAGTGTCGGGCTCGGAAACAAACAAGGGAAACCACTGGCAGTAGACGCCACCGTCGGTCAGCCTTTCGCGCACCTCGGTCAGGAACTCCACCGTAAACAGATTCTCCACACCGGCGACCCACGGATGATTGGGTTCTGAGACGATGATGTCGAACTGTTCGCTGCTCGAACGCAGAACCTTAATCGCATCGGCCGGCACAAACCTGACCTTGTCGTAATAAGGCCGGGTGGTGAAGTCGTCGTTCTGCACGTCGAAATACGGCAGCGCCTTGATCGCGCCGATGGCGATTTCCGACACCACTACGTTTTCCACCGATGGCATTTCTGCAAAGATCGAGGTCGACAAGCCGCCGCCCAGGCCCACGACAAAAACACTTTTCGGGTTGCGAACGAAGCTCAGCGGATACATCGCATTCATCGCGCGCAGTTCCCAGTCGATGGCTCCGGTGTTGGGGTTGCCGTTGATGTGCAACTGAGGGCTGCCATCCATGTCCAGCACGCCGATGTGCGCGGCCGGGCCGTGGTACACGAACTCCAGCGTGGCTCGGTCGCGCAGGCTCTCGAGGGTCGGCTCCAGGCTGGTCGCGGTGGCTGGAGCGCGCGTGATCAGCGCCGGGCTGGGCAGGAACGCATGGTCGTCCCAGCGCGGCAACAACAGCACCACTACGATGGCCGCAGCCGAGGCCGCAAAGCGGGCCCTGCGCACTTTTTCGCCGGAGGTTAACAGGGCGATAAACGGCAGCGTCAGCGCAATCAGAATCAGGTTAAAGCGGTATACACCGTCCCAGTTAAACACGAAAAACAGCAGATAGCCGCCGACCAGCGAGCCCAGCACGCTGCCCAGCGTGTTGACAGCGTAGATACGCCCGACGGTCTGCGACAAAAACAACCCGCGCGATCGCAGATAGTTAAAAATCAACGGCAGATTCATGCCCATCAGCGCCACCGGCACCAGCAGGATTGCGGTAAACAGCACGAACACCGCGCTCCAGTACAGCGGGATGTTGATGTAGCTGGGCGCGAACACCACCCGCACCCGCGCGAACAGTTCCGGCAGGCTGGGTACCAGCAGGTACAGCGCCACGCTGCTGGCCAGCAGCGCGATCTGCACCCACAGAAAAAAGCGCGGGCTGTCGATGCGCCGCCGGCCCACCCATAGGCTGCCCAGCGCAATGCCCAGGATAAAGGCCGCGACAATCATCGCAAAGGTGTAGCCCGACGAGCCGATAATTAGCCCGGCCAGCCGGATCATCAGGTTTTCAAGCGAAAACACATAAAAGCCCGATGCAAACGAAACTGCGTACAACAGCGCGACCCAGCCGGCGTTGGACACCGGCGCGCTGCGATCGACCGGCTCGGGCGCGGTGCCGGCAAAAGCGAGTGGCCGGGCCTTCCAGATCAGCCAGGTCACAAGCCCGATCAAGATATTCAGAATACCGGTGTTGAGCAGCGTCAGCGGCAGCCCCCAGGCGTCAATCAGCACAAAGCCGGCCAGCAGCGCGCCGAACACCGCGCCCAGCGTGTTCAGGCCGTACACCGCCGCATGTGTGGCGTGACTTTGGTCAAACGACTTGCTCAATGCCTGGGTCAGCACGGGAATGGTGGTTCCCATTAAAAAGGTTGGGATGCCGATGTACAGCGTCGTAAACACGAAGCCCAACATAAAATCGCCGGCCTGGTCCTGCCCGCCGGCCGGCAGCCAGGCCACAAGCAGGTGAAAAATCTGCGGCGATAGCAGGGCATAAAAGCCGATCAGCGCCTCGATGATGCCGTACACGAACAGCTTGTTCTTGATCCTGATCCGGTGGATGTTGCGGCCCAGCACCGAATAGCCCAGCGACAGAAACAGGAAAAACACCGCCAGCACCAGGCTCGCCGCCATCGCATGGCTGCCCAGATAAAACGATAGGTATTTGTGCCAGGTGACCTGGTAGACCAGGCCGGTAAAGCCGGTCATGATCACGAATAAAAAAGCCAGCCGATACAGCATGGTCAAAACCTCTGGTTGCGGACCGGACGTCGCCGTGTCCTCGGAGCTTGTCTGACTTGACCGACCGTGACCAGGACAAGTCCGGTTGCAGTCAGGTTTTTCGATCTTTTGAGGCCAACAGCGGGCCTGTCTAACGAAAAAGCGCAGAGAATCTGGCCCAGTCCGACCTTTCCGCAGTCGGTCAGCGCTGAATCCGACAGCTTTCTGGCAGCACATCCCTGAATAAAAGGAGCGCCTCGAAACCCATCGACGGCCCGCGCTGAAAAAACATCCCCGGGAGTTCGAACCAGCCGCCACCCCTGCGCAAGAAACGCCGCAAAGAAAAGCCTGAACGTTTCCGGGCAATTCTAACCGGCCCGATTCGCGTAGGTTGGATTAGCGAAGCGTAATCCAACATATCGAATTCCGTGCGCCCGTCCGCGCGCTCTACCGTAGGCAGCCAGAGGCTCGGGTTTTTGCTCTATTTGGGGGGGGGCGCTCATGAAGCATGGAATGACCCGCACAGCCGCTGAAATCCTTGGCGTTCTTGGCGGCTTGGCGAGAGGAAACATCTTCTCTGTGCGACCATAAATTCTGCGGAGGAGCCGAGAAATTAAGTTTGTTGTTCTCGGAATACGGTCGTTTCCTCCTCGATCAAGCCGAGATTCCGTTTGATATCAAATTGCGCTATCATTCGATCGTGAATTCCTCGCATCGAAAAACACTCTCGATCTTGCGCGAAGGATCAGTTCGCACGATCGAGTGGCGTCGAATCGAGATACTTTTCAAGGCGCTTGGCGCAATAGTCGTTGAAGGAACCGGTTCGCGCGTCCGGTTCGAGATGAATGGCGTCGTAGCAACGTTTCACCGGCCTCATCCGCGCAAAGAGGCTAAGCCGTATCAGGTTAAGGACGCTCGGGAATTTCTGATCCGGGCGGGAGTGATGAAATGAGTCAGATGCACTACAAGGGATATCCGGCCCGAATCGAATACAGCGAGGAAGACCAATGCTTTATTGGTCGTATTGCTGGAATTCGCGACATTGTCGGTTTTCACGGTGAGTCGGTTGAGGAGCTGAAAAAGTACTTCCAGGAGGCTGTTGACGATTATCTTGCAACCTGTGATGCATTGAACCGAGCCCCGCAGCGACCCTATTCCGGACGCGTGATGCTCCGCATCGATCCGGCGACTCATGCGCGCGCGGCCATGAGGGCCGAGGCGGAAGGCAAAAGCCTCAACCGCTGGATTGCCGAGAGAATTGAAAATTCGGCGGACTAAGCCAGTTTGCGGCGTCGGTTGGCCGCGAATGCAAATCGCAAGGTCTGGCTCCGTCTCCGTGTTCACTGGCCATCTTCGCTGAAAAGATCGTCGATGTCGACGCGAAGCGCCTCGGCGAGTCGGCGCAGGCACTTGACTGAACCGGTTTTCGTGCCTGACTCGATCTGCGAGATATGCGATTTTCCGACGCCGGCGGCGTCGGCCAGCGCCTGCTGCGTCAGGCCCCGGTACTGGCGCCAGACGGATACGGGGTGTTGTTCAATGAGCAATTTCCGAACGATTTCCACCGGAATGGCTTCGTCGTAATCCTTAGCCAGTTCTCGCACGGCATTATCAGCAGCCTGAATATCCTCGGCATCCTCGGCCAGCGCACAGATACGCCGCCATTCTTCCATGGGCACCACTGCGTACTCCGCGTGGCCTTCTTTTTCAATGATCTGGATGTTGGCGTTCATTTATAAACATCACCTCTGGGGCCCGCGTGGATAACCAAAAGCACCAACTCATCGTCGCGCATATCGCATATCGCGCGGTACCGGCCGACCCGCAATCGCCAGTAGTTTAAAGTGGACCCCATTGTCAAGACAGAATACGCTCGAGTTTAAGCTATAGCCTGTGCCTCAATCGCAGCTGAACAGCGCTGCCCTGGTATTGCAGTTTCGCCGGGCGCTGTTGCCGCCGGGCC
>JAIVHD010000056.1 GCA_020201235.1 Lysobacteraceae bacterium | reverse complement strand
ACCAGACCGAGGATCGGATTACCGCGTGATGGATAGCCGCCAAAGGCCAGCGAATGCCCATGATCGGCGGTCACGATGACCAGCGTCTGCTGCAGGTCGATGCGCTCCAGGGTTGCCGCGATCGCATCCGAAAAGGCGATCGTATCGGTCAGTGCGCGATAGGCATTGCCGGCGTGGTGGGCGTGATCAATGCGCGCGCCCTCGACCATCAGCACAAAGCCTTCGGAATCGCGGTTTTGGAGAATTTCCAGCGCCTTGACAGTCATCTCGGCCAACGAGGGTTCGCCGCCGGGATCGTCTTGGCGGTCATGCTCGTAATTCATGTGCGACGGCTCGAACAGGCCCATGATGTTGCCGCCTGGACCAGCCCCCAGAGCTTCGAAGGAGGCACGGTCGGAGACAAAACGGCGTCGCCCGTCCTGAACCGCCCGGTCTGCGCCATCGTCGAGCCATTTCCGGATCAGGTCGACCCGGTCCTGGCGCCGTCCGGGCTGTTCGGAATGCTCGGGGTCGAAGGCCTCAGATGGCAAAAAGCCGGTCCGGCCACCACCGAAAATCACGTCGATGCCGCCCCCAAGCGGGTATTCGACCAGCTGGCGCGCGATGTCGCGGCAACCGGCTTCGCGGGCGCTGCCCGGGAGGCTGACGTCGGCTTCCCAGCGCCGCTCGGGTGATTTTGCATACAGCACCGCAGGCGTGGCATGGGTGATGCGCGAGGTCGTCACGATGCCAGCGGCCAGCCCGGCCGATTTGGCCAGGTCGACGATTGAGACCAGTTCGCGACCGGCAATCGAGCTACAGTCGGATCGCTCAGCACGCTGATCGACCGCAATCGCGCCGGCATAAGTCTTGACGCCGGTCGCCATGGCGGTCATGGTGCCGGCCGAATCCGGCGTTTGCTGGTTGGTGTTGTAGGTTCGGGCCAGGGCCGTGTGCGGAAACGACTCGAACGCCAGCCGATGCTGCTCGCCGGAACCGCCGGCCTGCTGACCGGCCAGGATGCGCGCCGCAGTAATGGTTGCAATGCTCATGCCATCGCCAACGAACAAAATGATGTTGCGCGCCTGGCCGGACGCATTGCGTTGGCGACGATCGGCGATTTCGCGTTCGCCGGACAGATACCAGCCGGATGGCGATTCATTTGCCGGTGCATCTGCGGCCGGCACAAACGGTGTCCAGGCGGCCAGCAACAGGCCGGCCAGCGCCAGGGCAGTCGCACGCGATCGCCCCGGCAGCGGATTGATGATCGATAAAATAGTCATATGCATTATGGTAGGCGCAAGACCCGAACTGCGGGTGACAAAAATATGAAAATGCCGCGTGCGTTTTGATTTATGCCTTGCAGCGGGCGGTTAACCCGGCTGATTCACCACCCGATCTACTGCGGCGGCCCCAGGCCCCGCGTCTGCGGCGTTTTGCAGCCAAGCGCATGCTCACCGGACAGGCAAGTACGCCTCCGGTGCGCTCGGTCGCAAAAAGCCGCAGCCACAGGACCTGGAACCGCCTCGCGACGACCGGGTGGTGAATAAGCCGGGGTTAAAGTTTCGTCATCATGCAACCTTGGGGTCGATGTTCGGCCAGGCATATCGCCAGCCGCAGAAACGGACCGGGCCGGATCGGCCCGACCGTGAGCGTGAACAGCGCTTACCCATTGCGCTTATTCCATCCAGGAAAGATCAGAGAACCATAAATTCGGTCTATTCCGGTCGACCGGAAGCGCTTTTGCCGCTACACTCACGATCTTTGAACTTGAATGTGGAAGGACTGCCGATGAGCCTGACCCTCGGAATTTTGACAGAAACCGCGCCCGGCGAAAGACGGGTCGCGATCGATCCGCCGACCGCGGCTCGGTTGGCTAAACTGAATCTTTCGATCGTCGCGCAGAAAGGCGCGGGCAGCGCGGCCGGCTTTCCCGATTCCGAATGGTCCGAGGTCAAATGGCTTGACACCGCCGAACAGGTTGCGGTCGAAGCCGATATCCTCGCCTGTGTCCAGCGCCCCCCGGACGACGTCCTCAAATCGTTGAAGTCTGGCAGCCTGCTGATCGGCAGCCTCGCGCCGTACAACAAGTTTGATGACCTCAAAAAACTGGCCAAACAAGGCGTTTCGATCGTGCCAATGGAGCTGGTGCCGCGCATCAGTCGCGCACAATCCATGGATGTCTTGTCATCGCAAGCCACCATCGCCGGCTACCAGGCCGTGATTATTGGAGCGGACCTGTCGCCGCGCTTGTTCCCGATGCTGACCACCGCCGCCGGAACCCTGCGCCCGGCCAAGGCCGTGGTGATCGGTGCCGGTGTCGCAGGCTTGCAGGCGATTGCTACGGCACGCCGTCTCGGTTGCCAGGTCGAGGCCTACGACATTCGCGCCGCGGCACGCGAGCAGGTCGAATCACTGGGTGCCAAGATGATAGATACCGGCGTCGATGCCGAGACCGAAGGCGGCTACGCGCGTGAACTGACCGATGACGAGCGCCAGCAGCAGGCCGATGCACTGGCCGCCCACCTGGCCAAGGCCGATGTCGTGATCTCGACCGCCGCAATTCCCGGTCGGTCGGCACCCCGGATCATCAGCCGCGCCATGGTCGAAGACATGAAGGCCGGCAGCGTGATCATCGATATCGCCGCCGAAACCGGCGGTAACTGCGAATTGACCAAAGCCGGTGAAACCGTGGTCATCAATGGCGTGATCATCAACGGCCCGCTGGGCCTGGCCAGCCGTTGCCCGCTGCATGCCTCGGAAATGTATTCGAAGAACATTTACAACCTGCTCGGACTGATGATCAAGGAAGGCGAACTGGTGGTCGACACCGACGACGACGTCATCAAGGGCACCCTACTCGCACACGAGGGCTCGATCGTCCACGAGAAATTCCAGGACCAGTAACAACGAACAGGCCCAAATCGCGCAAGGCTGCGCGATTGGACGACCGAAAGTCTCCGGCATTGGCGGCTTGAAGTCTTGATCATTTAAAAATCTACGCTTTAAGGTTGGAAACCCAAGGAGAAATCATGGAAGGCTGGGTAGCACTGTACATCTTCATGCTCGCCGCATTTACCGGGATCGAGGTGATCTCGCGCGTGCCGGCGATTTTGCACACGCCGCTGATGTCGGGTTCAAACTTCATCCATGGCATCGTATTGGTCGGTGCCATGGTCATTCTCGGTTCAGCCGAAACCGGCACCGAGCAAGTGGTCGGATTTATCGCGGTATTTCTGGCGGCCGGCAACGTCGTTGGTGGTTACGTGGTGACCGACCGAATGCTTGAGATGTTCAAGACCTCCGGCCAGAAGAAGGATTAAGTCATGATTCCAGGTATCGATTTCATCGTACCCGCAGCCTATTTCCTGGCCGCGGTCATGTTCATTTACGGCTTGAAAGCGATGGGCTCTCCGGTCACGGCGCATCGCGGCATCCTGTTCGCCGGTATCGCGATGCTGATCGCGGTGCTGGTCACCTTTGTGCACCCGATGGTTCACGGCAATTACGGCCTGATGATTGCGGCTATCGCAATCGGCTCGATCGCGGCCTGGTGGACCGGCAAGCGCGTCGCCATGACCGACATGCCGCAGATGATCGCGCTGTACAACGGCATGGGCGGCGGCGCGGCCGCAGCCATTGCCACGGTGGAGTTGCTGAAAGTGATCGGCGGCCATGAGCTGGATACGACCACCACCGTCATGGCAGTTGCCGGCGGCATCATCGGTGCGATCGCGTTTTCAGGCTCGCTGATTGCATTCGCCAAGCTGCAGGGCTGGATGCGCAAGACCTGGCGCTTCGGCGGGCAGCAGATCGTCAATATGCTGTTCTTTGCCGCGACCATCGTGATGGGCGTGATGATCATCATCAATGGCCCAGACCCGCTGCTGCTGACCCTGTTTTTGGTGACGGCGCTGATCGCCGGAATCCTGATTACCGTGCCGATCGGCGGTGCCGACATGCCGGTCGTGATCTCGCTGTATAACGCATTGACCGGTTTGGCCGTCGGTTTTGAAGGTTACGTACTGCAGAACCCGGCCATGATGATTGCCGGCATCGTAGTCGGCGCGGCCGGTACCATGCTGACCCAGCTGATGGCCAAGGCCATGAATCGCCCGCTTTCCAATGTGCTGTTTTCCGGCTTTGGCAAGGCTGACGAGGACGGCCCGGCCGGCGATGTTTCGGGCGATATGAAATCGATCGACGCCACCGATGCCGCCATCCAGATGGCTTATGCCGACAAGGTCATCATCGTGCCCGGTTACGGCATGGCAGTCGGCCAGGCCCAGCACAAGATCTGGGAATTGACCGAATTGCTGACCCAGCGCGGCGTCAAGGTGGTGTTCGCAATCCATCCGGTGGCTGGCCGCATGCCGGGCCACATGAACGTATTGCTGGCCGAGGCCGGCGTGCCCTACGACCTGATCTATGATCTCGAGGACATCAACGCACAGTTCCCAACCACCGATGTAGCGCTGGTGATCGGCGCCAACGACGTGGTCAACCCGGCTGCACGAAAGGACCCGTCCAGCCCGATCTTCGGCATGCCAATCCTCGATGTCGACAAGGCCCGCAACACGATTGTCATCAAGCGCGGCCAGGGCACCGGGTTTTCCGGAATCGAAAACCTGCTGTTCTTCGAAGACAACACCCGCATGCTCTACGGCGATGCCCAGAAAATGGCCCAGGCCCTGATCTCGGGCGTCAAGTCGCTGGACTGAGTTTTCGAGTCCGCAAACAAACCATCGGCCCGGACGGGTCGTCGATCGAGCGCCTCGCTCGATCGCACCGTCCGGGACCGCAAAATCAAACCCGGTCCGGCCAAACAGCCCCAAAGCCAGTGGATTTAACGGTCCGGTTTGACTGCGATAAACTGCGTGAAGGCTGTCAAGGCCCGGTTGGCCAACCACTCGAAGGCCCCGGCTGCGACGGGTAGAAAACCGATCAAGGAGTTTAACCATGTCCGGCATTAATAAAGTCGTACACAGCTACGACGATGCAATGCAAGGCCTGAAGGATGGAATGACCGTAATTGCCGGTGGATTCGGGCTTTGCGGCATTCCCGAAGGCCTGATTGCACAGATCAAAAAAATGGGCACGCGCGATCTGACCTTCGTATCCAATAATTGCGGAGTCGACGATTTCGGTCTGGGCGTCCTGCTCAAAGACAAGCAGATCAGGAAAATGGTCTCGTCCTATGTGGGAGAAAACGCCGAATTCATGCGCCAGTTTCTGAATGGCGAACTCGAAGTCGAACCAAGGATGTGCGCGAATACAACGGCCGGCATTACATTCTGGAAGAAGCCATCACCGGCGAATTCGCGATCGTCCGCGCGTGGAAAGCCGACAAGCACGGTAACCTGATTTACCGCAACACCGCGATGAACTTCAACCCCAACGCAGCGACAGCCGGCAAAATCACAGTCGCCGAGGTCGAGGAAATCGTCGAGGTCGGCGAACTGCCACCCAGCCAGATTCACACACCCGGCATTTATGTCAATCGAGTGATTCAGGGCAGTTTCGAAAAACGAATTGAACGACTGACGCTGGCCGAGAGCGACTAAGGGAGATCAACCATGGCTTTGACAAGACAGCAAATTGCAAAACGGGTCGCCCAGGAACTCCAGGACGGCTTTTACGTCAACCTCGGCATCGGCATTCCAACCCTGGTCGCCAATTACATTCCGGACAGCATTGAGGTGGTTTTGCAGTCCGAAAACGGGCTACTCGGTATGGGCCCGTATCCGACCGAGGATGAAGTCGATCCCGACATGATCAATGCAGGCAAGGAAACCGTAACCGCAATCAAGGGCGCGTCGATCTTTAGCTCGTCCGAAAGCTTTGCGATGATTCGCGGCGGTCACGTCGACCTGACGGTTCTCGGCGCTTTCGAAGTCGATCAAAACGGCAACATCGCCTCCTACATGATCCCGGAAAAATTGGTCAAGGGCATGGGTGGCGCGATGGATCTGGTCGCCGGTGCCAAAAACATCGTGGTCACCATGATGCACGCCGACAAGCATGGAAATTCCAAGATTCTGGAATCCTGTACTCTGCCGCTGACCGGTGTGGACTGCATCAACAAGGTCGTCACCGACCTGGCGGTCATGAAAATCGAAGACGGCGCATTCCACCTGCTCGAACGGGCACCGGGTGTCAGCGTCGAGGAAATCCGTGAAAAAACCGCGGGCAAACTCGTCATCGAAGGCGATATCCCGGAGATGGCACTGACCTGACCCCCTGGGCGCGAGCACCTGCTCGCGCCACAGGGTCGCCGGGCATCCGTGCACATTCTTGCGCGCGCTGGGGCCTGAGCCCGCCTTGATCACCACCCGACCGGAACTGACTAATACCTGGACGGCAGCACAAGACGTTGCTCCGGGGTCCCGAGCAAGTCCAGCCAGGCCCCGAAAACCCGCTCGGCCAGTTCCAGCGACTGCGGCAGATGCTCATGGGTTTCAAGCCCGATCGATTCCGGCGTTGCCGGCAATCCGGATCGCGCCAGGTCTTCGCGGTAAAACGGCAGGCTCAGCCAACGCCGGATCAGCCGATGATCCAGCTCGAGATGAAACTGAAAAGCCCAGGCGCTGGCTTCGGCGCGAAAAGCCTGGCAACCACTCTCCAGGCTCTCGGCGACGCACACTGCATCGGCTGGACATTCAAAGCCCCAATGGTGCCATTGAAAGATCGGCTGCGGTCGGACCAGCGTCTGGAGCACTCGATCGTCGCGATTGGCCGCTGAGGGACGCAACTCATACCAGCCGATTTCGGGTTGTTGACACGGCCCGACCCGGCCGCCGAGAACATTGGCCAGGAGTTGTCCGCCCAGACAGATGCCCAGTGTCGGAACCTTGTCGTGCAAGGCCTTTTCGAGAAGCCGCTGTTCGATCACAAGATGCCGATAGCGGCGCGTATCGGAAACTTGCATCGGGCCGCCCAGAACAATCAACGCCTGGTAACGCTTCAGCTGCGGCTCGGCATCCGGATCGCGTGCGAAATTCACATAGCGAATCCGATGGCCCCGGCTGCGCAGCATCGGGTCCAGCACTCCCAGGGGTTCGGCGGCAACATGCTGAAGAACAAGAACGCGGGCCATTGGCTTAAGACAGCTTGAATCGAGTTTGCTAGTGTGCCACGACCGGCCACCAAAGCCATGCGCCGACCGATCGATCGGCGCTGAAATCAGGTCTGATTCGGCGTTTGCTCAACAAAGGCCGGCTAAACCCTTGCTATCCCGCCTTATTCACCAGCCCTGCGTTCCGAGCCGCCGCCGGGTGCTGCCGCTGGGGCGTTTTGCGACCGCACACACCGGATGCGTGACCGAGCGAAACGTCGCAGACCCGGGGCATGGCGGCGCTACAACAGGAGGGGTCGACAGGCTCCCGCTTGCCCGTTGCGTCTGTTCACGCGTGGCTCTGCCGGGTTCAAGCTTCAGCTTCGGCCGCAGTCGCGGCTTCGGCCCGACTGGTTCGTTCGACACGCTCGCGTCGCCCGAACATCAGGCTTGAAAAGAAGCGCCCGAGGCTTGACAAGAAGCGGCTGATGCCCGGGTGCTCGCTCGATTGCCCGGACCATGCGAACGCCAGCAGGCGCGCCCTGGGTGCTTGATCGTCCTGCAGCATGACCAGCACGAGACGCTGCAATCCACGCCGTGACAACTCGCGCAGCAACTTGCTTTCGGTCTGATCCAGGGTGTGCGTCCGAATGCTCTCCAGGGCCCAGGAATTCTCGGAACTCTTGGCGGTTTCATTGAGAATACCGCCAATCGGGTAGGCGCTCTGGTCACGCTTGAAACCGACCGACTCGTGCTGGTTCAGAAACGCTAGCGTCGCTTCGCGCGAGCGCGGATCGATATCGAACAACGCCTGCCAGTCGTGTCCCAGGTGATCCCGCGACTCGCTCCACAGCAAATCAAAAACCTGCTCCGGCGAGGCACCGGACGGGATCTTGTCGACCATGCCCAACACCACACGAGTACGGGCCGACAGCTGGTTGAATGACTTCGCCAAGGCACTCAATTCATCGTTGCCATCTTCGGC